>CAYOTH010000491.1:0-1501 GCA_964406835.1 uncultured Oscillospiraceae bacterium | reverse complement strand
GCTCAAAGCCCTTAATCAACGTGTCCATAATCTGGCTGATCTGCTGCTTGGAGGCAGTGATGTTCTCACCCTCAATGCCCTGCTCCTCCAAAAGCGCATAAGAATCGAGCAGCTTGAGCGTCGTGGGCAGATAGTAATTCATGAACTTGCGAATCTCGCCCAGCTTTTCCGGCTTGCGGCGCACAATTCCAAAGATATGCGACGTAATGCCCTCAATTCGATCAATCTTTGCGGAAATTTCGGCATCGTCAATACGGTCGTTCAGCGTACGGATTTCGCTCAGATAGCGCCCGAACTGATCGCCCTTGGGCGTCTCCTTATCCGCGTTTTTCGTTTCTTCCGGCTGCGGCTTTTCAGGCTGCGGCTCGGCCTCGGGAACCGGATCAGCGTAAATAACAGTCTTGGGATTGGCCGCGCCGTCTGTGTGAATGTGAATATCCACACGATTTGCGCGACGCGCGCCCCAGAACACGTCGTCCATGCCGTCGAGCACAATGCAGTCCCGCACATGTTCGATGTAGGTGGCCAGGCCGAAATAGCCCTGGTCGATCATGGCCTGAAGCTCTTTTTCCACAACGTCCACATCATCGTGGCTGCGCGCGGCAATTTCAGCCAACGCCACAGGAGAGCGCCCGCCGATGATCGAAAGATACTGCCTGAAGCGCCGCTCCCGTCGGCTACGCTTGCCGCCGTAAACGGTCAGTCCCAGCCCGCAGGCCAGCACCAGCGCGCCCCAGCCGATGTTCAGGCCCATATACACCAGCGAGCAGAGCATGGTGGTCATGCCCATGTTGCGCAGGCGACGGGCGTTGCCGCGTCCTCGTCCGTATCTTTTGAGTTTTCTGAGAAGCATCAGCAGGCCAATCGGCGGAAAAATAGCCAGCACGATCGTCGTGCCGATCATGCTCCGGTCAAATTCAAAGTTCAAATCCCATTCCCTTTTCACTGCTTTTCGACAATCCTTTCCCGATGCCCTTGCCGCATCACCGCGCGCAGACTTTTGTTTTCAATTATACCATATTTCTGTCAAGAATGAAAGTCATCCCGCGTTCCTTATCAAAATCTAATACTGCGCGCACTGAAAAGAAAAGTGCCTTTAAAGCCGCCCAAATCCCCCATATAACGGATGGCCTGCCCTTGATCGCCCTGCGTAGAAGGTCTTGCCCATCCCTTGTTCAAGGATTTGTTCAAAGCTCTCTTTCGTCCTTTGCTCCATCGAACCCAGGCTATTTTCAGACCCCAAAATCGCAATCGCCCGTTGATCGGATGGCTTAACCCCGCCCTATAAGAACTTATCTCCTGTGGTCATCCTCTATAAAAGAGGGCTCGAGCACATCGTCAATTACGCGCTTCGCAATCCCCTGCGCGGAGATTCATAAGTTTCTATTTCATCTTATACAATATCGATGCCCTGCTATTTTCCAGTAGAACCGGGGATTTATAGCGCCTGTTCGGCGGCACAAAAAAGCCTCCGACCTCTAATGAGGACGAAGGCTTGATG
>CAYOTH010000490.1:0-1509 GCA_964406835.1 uncultured Oscillospiraceae bacterium | reverse complement strand
GCTCTCAGGACGGCCTGCTCATCGTTGTACTGGCGGTCGATCGCGAATCGGGCACGGTGGTTTCCGGGCCGGATATCATTAGCCGCGGCTTTGTCTATGTGCGTGAATCCGACGACCTGGTCGAGGGCGCCAAGGACGCCGTGCGTCAGGTGCTCAGCGAGTATCCCGTCATTGAAAGCGGCGAATGGAATGCCGTCAAATCCGGCATTCGTGATGCCGTGCAGCGCTATGTCTATACCACGCTCAAACGCAGCCCGATGATTCTGCCCATTCTGATGGACATCTGACAATTTTAAACGCTTCTTTTTAAGCCGGGCGGCAACCGATACGCTGTCCGGCTCGTCTAAATGTGGAAATCTTTTTAAGCATACGGGGGACAAAGCATGAATGTGTACGATCAGGCGCACGCCCTGGCGCGCTCCATGAAGGACAGCGAAGAATACAAGGAATACATGAGTCTTAAAGAAAAGGCCTATGACGACGACACCAATCGGGCGCTTCTGGACGAATACAAGCGCCTGCAATATCATATGCAGCTGGCTTTAGCGGCCGGCAAGCGCATGGAAGAAGACGATTTCCAGCGCATGCAGAAAATCGCCGGGCTGCTGCAATTCAATCCGGATGCCAGCGCCTATCTGCTAGCCGAATTCCGCTTTCAGAAAATGCTTTCGGACATTTATAAGATTCTGGCCGATGTCGCCGGAATCGATTTGGACATGCTGTCCGGCCAATAATCTTGAACACGTTAACGGAGGCCCTCCATGGCAAAGAAAAAAAGGCGCATCGTCTCGCGAAAGTTCTATAACCAGAAAACGCTGCACAGGGAACGTGAATACGGCTTCTACTGGTATGCCTGGCTGTGGAAAATCATTCGGCCCATACTGATCTTCGGCGTCAGCGCCGTGATTACGCTGGGCATATTTGTCAACGTCTGGTTTGCCCTGTACGACAACTTCCTCAAGCCGGTCAACCCCGACGATCAGACGACCGTCACCTTCAAAATCGACCAGGGCGATTATGTCAGCACCATCGGCAATCACCTGGTTCAGCAGGGGCTTCTGCGCAACAAGGGCATATTCAAATACATGGTTATGTTCAAGGGCGTGACCAGCGATATTCAGTACGGCACCTACCAGCTCTCGCCCAGCATGAACGTTTCCGAAATTATCGATATCCTCTCCTCCGGTACCTCGAGCGTGGAGCGGAGCATCACCATCATCCCCGGCTGGACGATTGAGGACATCGCCGAGTATTTCCTCTCCATCGGCGCCATTGAGGACAAAACGGCATTCCTTGCGCTGTGCAACAACGCCGAGGTCTTCTCCTCCGTGTCCCATCAGGTGGCTCAGGCTGTCGAAACCGGCACGACAGGCCAGCGCAAGTATCTCTTGGAGGGTTATCTGGCCCCCGATACCTACCGCGTCTTCACCACGGCCTCGGCTGAATCGCTGATTAAGACGCTGCTGAGCCAGACCGAGCTGGTCATGGACGATCTCTACGCCTCCATCG
>CAYOTH010000489.1:0-1509 GCA_964406835.1 uncultured Oscillospiraceae bacterium | reverse complement strand
TCGCATAAGAAGACGCATTGCGAGGTCGCATTGTGGATTCTTTGACAGGCTGACCCGAGGGATTGAACTTCATCCCTCGGGCATTTTTGTTCTTCCGCCCCGCGCGATTGCACCTTGCCCTTTACCGCGCGCCATGATATAATAAAGGCGCAACAATCTCCTGGTTTCTCCGAAAATCGATCAAAACACAGCAGGAGGAATTTTACCATGACCAACAATGGCACAAACGTCCTGTGGTATAAGCAGGGCGCCGCAAGCTGGAATGAAGCGCTGCCCCTGGGCAACGGCCGACTGGGCGCCATGGTCTTCGGCGGCGCAGAAACCGAAAAGCTCTGCCTGAACGAGGACACGCTCTGGAGCGGTTATCCGACCTTCAATCACAGCCCCGGCGCCGTCGCCGCCTTCAAGCGCGCCAGAGAGCTGGTCGCTGAGGGAAAGTATATCGAAGCGCAGAAGGTGCTTGAGGCCGACTGCACCTCTCTGCCCTGCCAGGCCTATCTGGCGCTGGGCGATCTCACACTGACTATGAGCCATACTTCTCCCATCGCCAACCACCGCCGTATGCTGGATATTTCCACCGGCCTGCACACGGTGGAATATGAGTGCGGCGGCGTGCGCTTCACGCGCGAAACCTTCATCAGCGCCCCCGATCAGGTGCTCGTCATGCGCCTGAGCAGCGAGCAGAGCGCCTCTCTGACCTTCAATCTCTCCCTCAGCCCGGCGCTCAGGGCCACCGTTTCCATGCGCGACGAGGACATCTCCTTCACTGGCAACGCTCCCTTCTTTGACTGGCCCTATGACGCGCCTCAGGATCCGCGCGGCGTCACCACCTACGGAACCACCGACGAAACGCGCGGCATGGGCTACTATGCTAACGTCATCGTGCGCGCCGAAGGCGGCCGAGTCACGCGCTGCGGCGCTTCGATCCGCGTTCAGAAGGCCGATGCCTGCACGCTTTACTTCAACGCCCGCACCAGCTTCAACGGCTGGGACAAGCATCCGGTTCTGGAAGGCCGGGAATACATCGTCCCCTGCCAGCGCGAGCTGGACGAGGCGGCGTCCAAGGGCTATAAAGCGCTCAAGGCGGCGCACATCGCCGATCACAAGGCGCTCTACGATCGCGTCGAGCTGGATCTGGGCGGCAAAAGCGAAAAGTACCTGCCCACCGACGAGCGTCTCTATCGCCACGAAAACGGCGAGGCCGATCCGGCGCTCTACGCCCTTTATTTCAACTTCGGCCGTTACCTGACGATTGCCGCCTCCCGCGAGGGAACGCAGCCCACGAACCTTCAGGGCATCTGGAACGACAGCGTGACGCCGCCGTGGAACAGCAACTACACCGTCAACATCAACACCGAGATGAACTACTGGCCGACCGACCGGGTGAACCTGCCCGAATGCTTCGAGCCGATGGAGCGCCTGCTGCGCGAGCTGGCCGAGAGCGGCGAACGCACCGCCCGCGAGTATTACGGCGCGCCCGGCTTCGTCTGCCACCACAACACCGACCTC
>CAYOTH010000488.1:0-1523 GCA_964406835.1 uncultured Oscillospiraceae bacterium | reverse complement strand
CCGTCATGCCGTGCCAGCGCAGCACGCCTCCCGACGGCAGATCATAATCCAGCGAATAAACCCGGCTGATCTGGCCGGAAGGAGCCGTTCCCCGGTGTTCAAAGCGGAGCAGCACGGAAAACGCGCCCGCTTCCCAGCTTTCGATTTCCAGTCGGGCGCACAGTCCATCCGGCAGCTGCTTTTCATAGCAGTCTTCGCCTGTCTTGGTCATCTGCGCCGGATCCAGTGCAATCAACTCGCCCTGATAGCAAAACGAAGCCAGTTTTCCCGTTACACCGTTCATAAGCTCAGCCTCCATTTATTTCTTCTCGTTTCAAACTATGTTTTCAGAAATATACCCGCTGCTATTATACACAAACTATTAACAAGATGCAATACAAAAAAATATCCCGCGGCGGTTTTTAACCCTTTTCAAAGCCCGAAAATGATGGTAAAATGAAGGCAACTACAATGGATGGAGGATTTGACCTATGCCTATTTCCTTTAACGAGTCTTCCAAGGTCTTTCATCTTCAGGGCAAAACGTTCAGCTATTGCCTGAAGCTGGACGATGCCATGGGGCTGATGAACCTCTACTGGGGCAGCCGCCTGCCGGAAGGCGACGATCTGTCCTACCTTATGAACGGCTACTGGGGCGGCGCGTCCTTCGATCTGCCCATTGGCCGCGCTCCGCATGAGCTGCCCACCCGCGGCGCCGGCTATTACGGCACGCCTGCCGTATGCGCCATGAACGAGCAGGGCAACGATCTGGTCAAGCTCAATTATGTGAGCCACACCATCACTGCCGGCAAGAAAAAGCTCGAGGGCCTGCCTGCCGTCTATACCGAATCCGACGCCGAGGCTACCTCGCTGGTCATCACGCTGCGCGATCCGCTCACCGGCCTGACCGCCGAGCTTCAGTACACCGTCATCGAGGACTTCGATGTCATGACCCGCAGCATGAAGCTGACCAACGCCGGTGATGAAAGCCTCACGCTAACCCACATGCAGAGCGCCAGCGTGCCGCTGTATGGCTGTGATTACGATTACATCAACCTCAACGGCGGCTGGGCCCGCGAGCGCGCCGTCTGCCGCAATCCCGTCGGCCACGCCACCGTCCGCGTCGAAAGCCAGCGCGGCGCTTCCGGCCACGAGCAGAATCCCTTCATCGCCGTGTGCGAGAATACGGCCACCGAGCATGCCGGCTCCGTCTGGGCGATGACACTGGTCTACAGCGGCTCCTTCCTGGCGATGGCGGAGGTCAACAACTTCAACAACACCCGTCTCTCTATCGGCCTCAACCCCGAGGTCTGCCGCTGGCATCTCGAAGCCAACGAGACCTTCCAGACGCCCGAAGCCATTCTGGTCTATTCCGGTGAGGGCTTGAACGGCATGTCCCAGCGCTTCCACACTGTCATTCGCAAGCGCATTGTGCGCGGCAAGTGGCGCGATCAGCCCCGTCCGATTCTGCTCAACAACTGGGAAGCCACCTATTTTGAGTTCAACGAGGATCTGCTGGTCAGCATTGCCGAGGGCGCCAAGAAC
>CAYOTH010000487.1:0-1523 GCA_964406835.1 uncultured Oscillospiraceae bacterium | reverse complement strand
TTCGACCGGCTTTTTATTGATGGAGCGCTTGAAGCAGCGGAAACATTCACTTCGGCTGATGCTGGCGGCCGCAGCGATGGAATCGACGGTGAGATCCTCGCTGTAGTGGCTGTGAATGAAATTGAGCATGAGCTTGGTGCGCTCTTCATTGATAATCTGGCTTTCGGAGTTGGTGGATCCCTGATAAATGCCGCGCATGTGATCGGCAAAGAGCAGCCACAACTCGCTGAGCATGTTGTGACAGCGCATTTCATAGCCGAAACAGCCGGCGCGATCCAGCTGATAGACCGAATCGAACAGGGCGCGCGCCTGACGCTGCCAGACGCTGGGCTCGTCAAAGCTGAAAAAGGCCATGGCGCTGCAATCGATGATCGGCTCAATGTAATCCATATACACCGCCGAGGTGGGCGCGGCTAAGAGCGTGGGGCGGAACATGATCGTTTCCTTTTCGGAATCCTCAAAGCCAGGAATGGGCGAGTACATGTGCAGCACGTTGGAATTGAGAAAGGAATACTGTCCTTCTTCGAGGAGAAAGGTTTCGTTGCCGGTGCTGCAATAGAGCTTGCCTTTACGAATGTGGCTCAATTCGATTTCCGGGTGCCAATGCCAGTTGATCATGCCGTTGCTGGACAGATTCAGTCGGCAATTGTGTGTTTCCAGCGGAAATGCGGGCGTGCCGTGCGTTTTGATCTCGCGCAGATCTTCGGTAACGTCTATGGTATATTGCATACGCCTGCCTCCGCCTGATCAGAAATGGGGATATATGTATAGAATAGCATATGAAAAACGCTCTGTCAAGCATCGCGCGGGACGTTTTTTTAGCGTTGGGCCGGGGCGAGCCGGGCGATGGGGCGCTCGTTGAGAGTGTGATTTTAGCTGTTTGAGAGGGAGCGAGCGCTTCTTGGTAACGAATGATATTTTTTAACCAGCTTCATAACGCTGGTTAAATCGTGTTTGTCCTTCATAAGTTCGCCAGTCCTAATGTACTAGGTATGATCGTAGTAAAAAACGTGCTTGTCTTATTGTGTGACTTGAAGCCGTCTGAGTTGAAAGGACGAAACAATCGTTGTGATCAATGCAGTCTGTACGCGGGAGACCAGCGCGTTCTCTTCACTTTTGTGGTAGAACACGCCGCCAATGCATCGGACGGAGGTGTCGGCCAATTTCTCCGCCGGATGTATTTGAAAATCTCTTTGACGGCGTGCTTGATGTGGTATTCATGCTTGCATAGTTCCTGCGCGCCCAATTTGCGCGAGGCGGCCTTGGCGGAAAAACAGGCGCTCCCAACAGTCTTCGCCGCTGTTCTTAAACGCCGGCAGAAACGGCTTAGGCAAAGCGATACTGCCGCTTGAAATCGCAGATCATGCTGCCTTTGCGGGAATCGGCGGAATGATGATGGAGGAGTTTTCTTTGAATGGTGCGGGGGATAGAACAACAAAAAACTGCCGCATCCTTAAAGGACGCGGCAGTTGTATGGACTTGTCTAAGCGGCAAAATTAGGCCAGCTCGGAGAAGTACTTGAT
>CAYOTH010000486.1:0-1533 GCA_964406835.1 uncultured Oscillospiraceae bacterium | reverse complement strand
GTGAGGTGCCAAAGGCCATGCCGCCGCCGTGAACGTTGGGGCAGCTGATGTTGATTTCAATCCAGCCGATTTCGGGGCAGGCCTCGATGCGGCGGGTACATTCGGCGTATTCATCCTCGGAGAAGCCGCTGATGTTGGCAATGACCGGCTTGTGGAAGCAGGCGCGGATCCTCGGGATTTCCTCGCTGACCACCTTTTCAACGCCCGGATTCTGAAGGCCGATGGCGTTGATGAGGCCAGAGGGGCATTCGGCGACGCGCGGCGTGGGGTTGCCGTAGCGCGGCTCGAGCGTCGTGCCCTTGAAGGAGAACGTTCCCAGGCAGTTGATGTCGTAAAGCTCGGCAAATTCATGACCGTAGCCGAAGGTGCCGCTGGCGGCGATGACCGGGTTGTCCAGCGTGATGCCATTGAGCGAAACGCGGGTATTTACCATATAACTTCCTCCCTCATAAGAACCGGACCGTCCTTGCAGATGCGTTTGTTGCCATATTTGGTGCGGCAGGTGCAACCCATGCAGGCGCCAAAGCCGCAACCCATGCGCTCCTCGAAGCTGTACTGGCCGGAGGTGTTGGCCACAGCCTCAATGGCCTTGAACATCGCCTCGGGGCCGCAGGCGTAGAAGTAGTCGTAGTCCAGATCCTTCATGGCGTCGGTGACAAAGCCCTTGACGCCGAAACTGCCGTCCGCCGTGCAGACGATCACATTCATGCCGGCCGCTTCCATTTCGCGCTTGTAGAAGATTTCATCGCGCGTGTTGAAGCCCAGGATGACTGTCGGCTCAATGCCCTTTTCAATCAGCACGCGTCCCAGGCCGTACATAGGTGCAATGCCTGCGCCGCCGCCGATCAGCAGCGGCTTTTTGCCGCCCTTGTCCAGCTGGAAGCCGTTGCCCAGGCCGCAGAGCACATCCAGCTGCTGGCCGGGAACCATGCGGGAGAGCGCCTTGGTGCCGTCGCCGACGATTTTATAAAGCAGCGTGATGCGGTTTTCGTTCCAGTCGCAGACGGAGAGGGGACGGCGCAGATAAAAGCCGTCCATTTTGATGTTGACAAACTGTCCGGGCGCTTTGATGGCGCTGGTATCGCCTTCCAGAGAGAGCTGCATCACATTTTGCGTGAGCGGCGTGTTGGAGCGAACGAGGTATTGTCCCTGAATCATGGTCAAAATCCTCCTTTTATAAAGCGGTCTTCTGCCAGGCAATCCGGCCGTTGCAGACGGTCATCAGGCATTCGCCGTAAACCGTGCGGCCCTCAAAGGGCGTGGCGCGCCCCATCGAGAGGAAGGTTGTCGGATCAATGGCATAGCATTTGTTGGGGTCATAGATCGTAAAGGCGGCAAGTGCGCCGGCCGTGAGCGTGCTCTCAAAGCCGAAGCGCCGCGCCGGAGTGCCGCTCATCAGCTCGATCAGCTTTTCAAGCGGCAGAATGCCGGGGCGAACCAGCTGCGTGTAAAGGACGGGGAAGGCGGTTTCCAGTCCCACGATGCCCATCAGGCTCTTTTCCAGGCCGCGGGATTTCTCCTCGACCGAGTGCG
>CAYOTH010000485.1:0-1536 GCA_964406835.1 uncultured Oscillospiraceae bacterium | reverse complement strand
CCCTGATCCTCTACGGCATGGTTTCCGCCGTCGGTGTGCGCAACGTGGTTGAGAACCAGGTTGACTTCACCAAGAGCCGCAACGTCATCATCGCGGCGCTCATCATGGGCCTGTCGCTGGGCATCACCTTCAGCAATGCCGGCGCGCTGGTCATCGGCCGTATCAGCCTCTCCGGTCTGGCTGTGGGCGCCATCGTGGGCATCCTGCTCAACGCCATCCTGCCTGGCAACGATTACGTTTTCGGCACGAATGAGCTAGGCGACGAGTCCGTCAACTTCAAGGTCTAATCAGTAACAGCATAAAACCAAAAGCAGCCATACTCCAAACGGTATCGGCTGCTTTTTCGCATAATATCCCTGAAAGGAAGTGTTTGCATGAGCTGCAAAATTCCCCGCCTGGCCGGGGACTATGTTCACGTCTACCGTCCTGCGCCCGCCGTCTTTGCCGGGCCCGATTCCCCGCTTTTCAAGGCCGGAACACGCTATGAGGACTGGGTGCCGAACGATTTCAGCGTCATTCGCGGCGCAGACGGCTGGCACTTAATCGGCATCACGCACCCGCGCCCGCCGCATTTTTGTCATCCCATGGACCGCTGCCCCGATATTCACGAGGCTGAATGGCAGCTTTTCCACGCCCATTGCCACTGCGAAACACTCAAGGAAGCCCTGCGCCCCGGCGCCTTTGCCGATGCCGCTCAGGTTCTGCCCGCCCCCGCGCGCCCCGATGAACGGCCCGAAATCTGGGCGCCCATCATCTGGCCGCAGGAAAACGGCTATGTCATGATCTACAGCCCCGATCCATTCCGCCGCGCCGTCTCCGCCGATTTGGCGCACTGGACAGCCGAAGGCGACGTATTGCATCTAAACGACAATGCCGCCCGCGATCCCAATCTTTTCGAGGATGAAGAGGGCTATGGGCTGGTCTTTTTGAAAAACGACGGCCTGTACCTGAGCCGAAGCACGGATTTAAAGCATTTCGACGAACCGATCTGCCTTTTTGAAAACCGCGCAGATTACTCCATGGAATCGCCCATCCTCAAGAAAATCGACGGCTGGTATTATCTTTTCTACTGCATTTACGACGATCATGACCGCATCAATGGATCTTACGACTACCGGACGTATGTCTTTGCGGCCCGCACGCTCGAGACGTTCTCGAACGTGCCCTGCATCGCTCAGTTGAACGCCCATGCGCCGGAGCTGTTTCAGGATGAACAGGGCGACTGGTACATCGCCAGCGCCGAATGGCCGCACCGAGGTGTTTCCATCGCGCCGATCGAATGGATTTAAACGCGCCAAAGCACAAAGAACAGACTGCGAAAAGAAGCAAAATCTCTTCGCAGTCTGTTCTTCTTTTATTCAACACGTTCAATTCGGCCGTCGCGCACGTCAAGCACATCCCCGTCGGAGAGCGCATACACTTTATCCTCAGCCAGCAGATTGGCCAATCGGGCGCAGCGCTCTTCATCGGCATGGCAGATCAGCCGCCCGTCAAAAAGCCCAAGCCCACGAAGGTCGGCAAGCCCCGCCGTGTTTT
>CAYOTH010000484.1:0-1546 GCA_964406835.1 uncultured Oscillospiraceae bacterium | reverse complement strand
CTTCGTAGTAGTCCTTGGCATCCAGCACGATGAAGCTGGCCGGACGGCCCTGGGCGATGCCGTACTGATCGCCCAGGTGCAGCGTGCGCGCTGCGTTGTTCGATATGAAGTTGTACGAGGAGCGAATCTCGTCGTAGCCCATCATCTGGCAGACGTGCAGGCCCATGAAGACCACGTCGCGCATGGAACCGGTTCCCATGGGGTACCACGGGTCGAAGATGTCGTCGTGGCCGAAGGAGACGTTGATGCCGGCCTCGCGCAGTTCCTTGACACGGGTGATGCCGCGGCGCTTGGGATAGGTGTCGATGCGGCCCTGCAGGTGCGTGTTGACCAGCGGATTGGACACGAAGTTGATGCCGCTCATCTTGAGCAGGCGCATCAGCCGCTGCACATAGGCGTTGTTGTAGGAGTGCATGGCGGTGGTGTGGCTGGCCGTGACACGGTCACTCAGGCCGCTTTCCAGCGCGCGGGCCGCCAGTGTTTCCAGACCTCGGGAGGCTTCGTCGTCGATTTCGTCACAGTGGACGTCCACCAGCCGGTCGTATTTCTCGGCCAGCTCCATGGCGAAATTCAGCGAGGACACGCTGTATTCGCGGGTGAATTCAAAGTGCGGGATCGCGCCCACACAGTCTGCGCCCATCTTCACAGCGTCCTCCATCAGGCGGCGGCCGTTGGGATAGCTTTCGATGCCCTCCTGCGGAAAGGCGACGATCTGGATGTTCATGACATCCTTGAGCTCTTCGCGCAGCTCGATCAGTGCTTCCATGGCGGTCAGCTTGGGATCAGTGACATCCACATGGGTGCGGATGTGCTGAATGCCATTGGCAGCGTAGAGGCGCACGGCGCGGTTTACACGCTCGCGCACGTCCTCGCGGGAGAGCGTCTGCTTGCGCAGCGCCCAGGTTTCGATGCCTTCAAAGAGCGTGCCGCTCATGTTCCACTTGGGTTCGCCCGCCGTCAGGCAGGTGTCCAGGTGAACGTGCGATTCAATGAAGGGAGGCAGGGCCAGCTTGCCGCCTAAGTCAATGACTTCTTCGCCGGGCAGGGACTCCAGCGCAGGGGCAATCTGCTCGAATTGGCCGTTGCTTACGCGAATGTCGCTGGTTACCTCGGCGTTTTCAATGTAGAGATTGCGATACAGCATGGCTTATTCTCCTTACTTCTTGTTGATGAGACGGCCAATGTAGTAGCAGACGAAGGACACGACCATGTTGTTGACCGCGGCGATGCCCCAGGTGAAGCCGGGGATGATGTTGCCGCCGGTCAGGTTGCCGACAATGGCGCCGGCCACAACGCCGATGATGGCCGCCCAGTTGGTCGCCTTGGGCTCGGCCACATCGGGCGCGTACTTGGCGCGATCCATGAAGTAGTCGGCCACCAGGATGACGCCGACAGCTGGCAGCGTCGCGTTGAGGATGGTCAGCCAGTTGCAGAAGTTGTTGTACAGCCACATCGCCGTGACCGTGCCGATGATGCCGGCGATGATGACCATGGGCTTTTTCTTCTGGCCGGTGATGTTGGCCAGGCCCAGCGCGCCGGTATAGAG
>CAYOTH010000483.1:0-1551 GCA_964406835.1 uncultured Oscillospiraceae bacterium | reverse complement strand
ACCTTGGCCTTGGTTTCGCTGCTGCCGGGGGAAACCGGTTCTTTGTCGTTGTTGGCGTGCGCCTGATGGCCCGGGTCAATGCCGATGACAACGCCGTCCAGCAGGCCGCGTTCTTCTTCAGTGATGCTGATTGATGGCGTCGGCATTTCGGTCATCGGGTTGGCCGGTGCGGCGGAGGGTTCGGGCGTGGGCGCCTCGGAGGGCGTTTCACTGGGTGCAATTTCCGGCAGCACGGAGGGAACGGCCTCCGGCGTTTCGGTCGGTGCGATTTCTGGCAGAACCGAGGGAAAGGATTCAGGCGTTTCCGTGGGCGAAGCGCCGGGCTTTGAGATAGAACAGGCGCTCAGCAGGGAGGATAGGAGCAGCAGAGCCAGAATAAGAGAGACAATCTTTCGGGAATGAGTGCATTTCATGAGTGAAAAGCCTCGCTTTCATGAGCATTAGAGGCGATCCTGCGCGGCCAGGACGGAGGTCATGGTTGAAAGAAGCGTCAAGTCCAAAAGCGTGATTGTGCCAAAGGGTGCGCCCAGCAGCATTTCAATCGAGCTTCTGTAGACCTCCAGATGGCTCAGCGTCTGGCCGAGCACATCTTCCGGCGTGGCTGTGGCCATCAGCATGGCCGCCTCGTCAGTTATATTGGCGAAAAGTCGCAGAATAAGTTCCCCGATGTCATCCGGAAAGCGCGTAAAAAATACTTTTTCTGCCAGGCCTTCAAGAAGAATTTCCTGAATCAGTGGCCGGGCGGTCTCCATAAGCCCATCGCGCAGGCACTGGCGTAGCTGAAGACTGCCTCCGCGATAGCCCACGCGCAGGATCAGCGCGGCAAAGTCCATGCGGTCGCGCCGCCACGGCACGCAGTATTCAAACAGCGTGTTGAGCTTGTTCAGCGCGCCCTGCTGCGCGGCGACGGCCAGCGTCATGGCTTCGGCGTCGGTGATGATCTGGCGGCGGCAGACGGCTTCGAGCAGCTCGATTTTGCTGTCGAAATAGTGATAAAAGCCGCCCTTTGACAGGGAGAGCGCGTCCAGCACATCCTGAACGGAAGTCTGCTCATAGCCCTTTTCGTAAAACAACCGCTCGGCCGCTTCAATAATCTGGTCTTTGCGTTCAAGGCCCTTTTTCATGGCGTTTATCTCCTTCATGGGGTGAATTGGCGTGTTGGGAACGGCTTAGCGCTTGGGGCGCTTGCTGCCGGTGGGACGCTTGGAGGCCGGATGTTCCGCTCGGCTGCTCTTCGGGCGGGCGGCGTCGCGGGCGTTCGGGCGTCGGCCGGAGGACGCAGCGGGACGCGGGGCCTTTCGGAAAGAGGAAGCAGACGTGCGCGCGCCTTCGGAGCTGGCGGCACGTTCCGGGCGAATCAGGCAATCGGCGCCGAAGCCGATCAGGTCGGTTCGGTGCGCTTTTTTGAGCGCCTTAATGACCAGTTCGCGGTTCTGCGGCAGGAAATACTGCATCAGCGCGCGCTGCATGGCCTTTTCCTCCGGCTGACGGGGGACATAGACGGTGCTCATGTCGCGCGGGTCAAGCCCGGTGTGGAACATGGTCGTGGAG
>CAYOTH010000482.1:0-1552 GCA_964406835.1 uncultured Oscillospiraceae bacterium | reverse complement strand
GGGTAGTACTGCTCCATCCACCAGGTGTGCAGCGCGGAGGACTGGATGAAATTGTATTCGGGGTAGCGATCCATCAGATCCAGCGCTTCGGCATAGGTGCGGGCGCACTTGCGGATGGTTTCGGAATAGGGCCACAGCCAGGCCGTATCCATGTGCGAATGGCCCACGACGCTGACATGGCCGCGCGTGCCGTCGTTGGCGGGCGACTTTTCAAGCACTGGCGCGACGATGCGGCAGACCGTTTCGGCCGCATCGTCCAGCTCCTCGTGGGTGTGGCCGATGGGACTCTGGATAAAGTGCGGGAAGGCCTCGCGCAGCGCGCGAATTGCCCGGCCGCGGATAAAGTTGTTCTCAGGCAGCTCGGCCAGCTCAATGACAGTGCAAAGATCGAACACCATGCGCTGCAGAGCCTCGTCCAGCACGCAGACGTCGATGCCGCCAAAGGGGAAGATGCGGTCGTTTTCCTTTGGCTGATCGATGCCGTAATTGTCAAAGGGAGAGCAGCCGGGGCAGAAATGACCGGCGTAGCACTCCAGGTCGATGTGGTAATCACAGGCGGCGTCGCCCACATACATGGCCGAGTGCTGGCCGCCGATGAAGTCGTTTTTGGAATTGATGATGGCGGCGGGGGTGCCGTTTCTGAAGCAGAGAATTTCGGTGGCTCCGGTGTGAGGGATCAGCCACAGACGGCGTCCGGCCAGCGCGGCATTGCCCTTCAGGTCGAAGGAGAGCCAGATGTTCTGCCACAGGCCACCCCACGTTTCGCCCTCGCGAATGAGGGTGAGGTTTTCCGTCGGCGGGATACGCAGGTGCTCCTTTGTCTTGAAGGAGAGCGTCGAATCGATGTGGGCGATGGGTGTGAACAGACGCGAGGCATAGCCCCGGTTCAGCGCGTCCTTGAATTGCCCAACGAGCTTTTTCGTATAGACCTCGTAATTCATGGTAGAAAAAAATCCTCCCTGTGCGCTTTGAAAAAGGCGCGGTTGATTGCGGATTCCACCCTTATTATACACGGGACGGCAGAACTTGTAAAGGCCAAACGGAAGCGCGGATGGGCGTTTTTTTGAGCACGTGAGAAAAGCTAAGGCGATCGTTTGGTTATCGTTTTGGCGCATTTTCAGGGAAGACGGTTGAATTATCCCGGGGGATGTTTTATAATAAAGCGAACGCGTCTAAAACAAGCATCGGGACGCGCCGACAAATGAACGAACAAAGGAAAGGGATAGCATGAAAGTCGCATTGCAGAACCTGACGAAGACCTTCCCGGCGCGCGGACGCAAAAGCCGGGGCGAGGTTGTGGCGGTCAATGATCTGAATTTCGAAATTCCGGACGGGCGTCTGGTTGCCCTGCTGGGCCCCTCCGGCTGCGGCAAGAGTACGACGCTTTATATGATCTGCGGCCTTGAAAAGCCGACGGCGGGACAGGTGTTTTTCGGGGACGAGGACGTGACGGCGCTGCCGCCGGAAAACCGGGGCGTGGGGCTGGTGTTCCAGAACTATGCGCTGTATCCGCACCTGAATGTGCGAAAGAACATCATGTTCCCTCTGGAAA
>CAYOTH010000481.1:0-1558 GCA_964406835.1 uncultured Oscillospiraceae bacterium | reverse complement strand
GGATATTCATCCGCAGCTGGGCGTCTCTGCCGTCGAGGTGGTCTACACACAGCTGCACGCCGGCGGCAAATTCAACAACAAAAACTATGCCTACTCCGGCGGCCTGCACGGCGTGGGCGCTTCGGTTGTCAACGCGCTCTCCGAGTGGCTGGTTGTGGACGTTTATCAGGATTATTCGCACTACCAGCAGCGCTACGAGAGCAATGAAGACCCAAAAACCGGAAAAATCGTCTCCGGACGCCCCGTCACCCCTTTGGAAAAAATCGGCAACACCCGCCGCCATGGCACGCAGGTCTGCTTTAAGCCCGATGCACGCGTGTTTGAAACCACCTCCTTTTCCGCAGACACCGTGCGCCGCCGCTTGCGCGAGCTGGCCTATCTCAACAGCGGCGTCAAGTTTGTCTTTACCGACGAACGCATTAAAGAGGTGGACGAGCGCCGCGTTGAATACTGCTATGCGGGCGGCCTGGCCGATTTTACGCAGTATCTCAACAGCGACAAAACGGCCATATCGGATATAATTACGTTCTCTGGCGAGCGGGACGGCATTCGTATGCGCGCCGCCATTCAGTATACCGATTCCTATAACGAAAACCTCTTCTCCTTTGTCAACAACATTCCCACGCCCGAGGGCGGCACCCACGAAACCGGCTTCAAAGCGGCGCTGACCAAGGTCTTCAATGATTATGCGCGCCGCACGGGCATCCTCAAGGAAAAGGACAACAACCTCTCCGGTGACGATTTCCGCGAGGGCATCACCGCCGTGATCGCCGTCAGCGTCCATAATCCGCAGTTCGAGGGGCAGACCAAGGGCCGTTTGGGCAACACTGAGGTGCGCCCGCTGGTCGAGGCCATTTCGACAGAGCAGCTTTCTCTCTACATGGACGACCTCAAGCACCAGGACACCGCCTCCCGCATCGTCGAAAAGGCCGTTCAGGCCGCGCGCGTGCGTGAAGCCGCTCGTAAGGCGCGCGACGTTGCCCGTCAGAAGAGCCAGTTGGAAGCCGCGCCGCTGGTCGGTAAGCTCAGCGCCTGCACCGGCCGCGATTTTTCGCGCAACGAATTGTATATCGTCGAGGGTGATTCGGCTGGCGGCAGCGCCAAGCAAGGCCGCGACCGTCGTTTCCAGGCCATACTGCCCCTGCGCGGAAAGCCGCTCAACGCCGAAAAGAAGCGACTCGATCAGGTTCTGGCCAACGAGGAATTCCGCTCGATCATCACGGCGCTGGGCACGGGCATCGGCGAGGATTTTGATCTGTCCGCGCTGCGCTATAACCGCGTCGTCATCCTTTCCGATGCCGACCAGGACGGCGCGCACATCCGCGCCATCCTGCTGACCTTCTTCTTCCGCTATATGCGCGAGCTGATTACCGGCGGGCATGTGTTTATCGGCATGCCGCCGCTCTACCGCGCCTCCAAGGGCAAAGAAACAATCTATTGCTACGACGACAAAGAGCTTGCATCGGCCACGGCCAAGCTGGGGCGCGGCTACACGCTTCAGCGCTATAAGGGTCTGGGCGAAATGAACCCGGAACAGCTTTGGGAAACCACGATGAAC
>CAYOTH010000480.1:0-1566 GCA_964406835.1 uncultured Oscillospiraceae bacterium | reverse complement strand
ATGCGGCCCAGCACGCGGGCGGTATCGGCGATGCTCTCCTTTTTGCCGATCTGCGAGCCGGACGGATCGAGATAAGTGGCGTGCATACCCAGATCATGCGCCGCCACCTCAAAGGCGCAGCGGGTGCGCGTGCTGGTCTTTTCGAAAATCAGCACGATGTTCTTGCCGCGGTACATGTCGTGCGCGATGCCGGCTTTTTTGCGCGCCTTCAGATCGGCGGCCAGATCGATCAGATACTGAATCTCCTCCGGCGTGAAATCCAGCAGTTTCAAATAACTTCTGCCCTTAAGCGTCATGGTCAGTTCCTCCTGAAAAGAAATTGTTGGTATTATTATACGACGTCCTGCTTAAATATGCAATGCCTGAGGCATATATATTCTGGTTGATTTCTGTAAAGAAAAAGTGTATAATGGGAGGTGACAAGGAGGAGTGAAGTATGAAGATCGGTTTGATTGATTATATGATCGATGAATGGCACGCCAACAACTATCCGGCTTGGATCGAGCTGGCCGCTGAAAAGCTGGGCGTTGAAGCGGAGATTGCCTATGTCTGGGCCGAAGAACCGGCTCCCGAGAGGCTTTTGTCCACGCAGGCGTGGTGCGAGCGCTTTGGCGGGGAAGCCTGCCAGACACTGGAAGAGGTTTGCGAGAAGAGTGATGTCCTCATGATTTTGGCGCCCAGCAATCCCGAAAAGCATTTGCCTTACGCCGAACGCGCGCTCAAATACGGCAAGCGCACCTATATCGACAAGACCTTTGCGCCCGATGCGGCCACGGCCCGTCGTCTGTTTGAGCTTTCGCGTAAATATGCAGCGCCCATGTTCAGCACATCGGCGCTGCGCTACGCGGAGGAAATGGTCGGCTTTGACCAGGTCTATTCGGTCACGACGACCGGCGGCGGCCGCCTGCTTGAGGAGTACTGCATTCATCAGGTTGAGATGATCGTGCGCCTGATGGGCGTCGAGGCCAAGAGCGTGATTGCCGGCGGCAACGAAAAGCACGCTTCCTTCCTGATTGACTTCGGCCACGGCCGCACGGCGACGCTCAATTACGGCGCGAGTATGCCCTTTACGCTGGATATTCAGAAGAGCTCGGGCGCTGAGAGCGTATATCGGCCGGTCAATTCGGCGTATTTCCCGACGCTGCTGGAAAAAATCGTCGGCTTCTATGCCGGTGATGAGGTTCCGGTTTCCGAGGAGCAGGTGATGGCCTGCATGGTGCTGCGCGAGGCTCTTTTGAAGGCGATTCAGGAGCCCGGACGCCGCGTGGCCGTCTAAATGCCCAATATTTTACTTGACGAATTCGGAAAAATTGTGTATACTAACTTTAGTTTTGAGGGAGTAATTGGCGTCTTCTGGGCGCGGCAAGTCAACATGCTGGCGAAAGCCTGGCTTGCCTGACGGAAAAGCTTTTTTCCGGATAATGAGACTCATGTACGGCAGTGTTGTTGTGCATGGTCTGATTCCTGTACCTGATAAGGAGCGGACGAATGTGCCGCTCCTTTTTGCGTTCTCAGGGCATAAGGGACTTGGGGGACGCGTACAATTCAAGCGCACACAAGAAAACG
>CAYOTH010000479.1:0-1568 GCA_964406835.1 uncultured Oscillospiraceae bacterium | reverse complement strand
ATAATACTCGGCATAGTTGATCCAGCCGGGCGAGCAGGAGGTTATCATGGGCAGCACGCCGCCGTTTTGTATGCGCTCAAGCAACTCGCTGGCTTCTTCCATGATGGTGAGGTCGGCGGCATAATCGGTGTCAAAGACCTTCTTAAAGCCCAGTCGCCGGAGCGCCGCCACCATTTTGCCAGTGACCGGCGTGCCGATCTTCATGCCAAATTCCTCGCCCAGCGCCGCACGCACAGCCGGAGCCGTCTGCACGACGACGTATTTTCCGGCGCGGAAGGCATCGTCCACGCGGGAGATTTCGCTCTTTTCCATCAGAGCGCCGGTCGGACAAACGCTGACGCACTGTCCGCACTGAATACAGGGCGAGTGCATAAACGAGCGGTTTTCCGCCGGGCCGACGATCGTTTCAAAGCCGCGGTTTTCAAAGCCCAGTGTGCCGTTGCCGTGCGCATTGGCACAGCGGGCGACGCAGCGGCCGCACAGCACGCACTTGGAGGTATCGCGCACAATGGAGGGCGACAGATCGTCATAGGTCGCGGGCGTCTTGCTGCCCTCGAACATATCCTCTCGCGCACCGGTCAGCCGGGCGACGTGCACTAGCTCGCACTTTTCGTTTTTGTCGCACTGCTGGCACTTCATGGAATGATTGCTCAGCAAAAGCTCCACAGACGCCCGCCGGGCCGCCGTGGCCTTCGGCGAGGAAATGGTGATCTCCATACCCTCACTCACAGGATAGACGCACGAGGCCACCAGCCCGCGCGCGCCCGTAGCCTCAACGAGACAGACGCGGCAGGAACCGCGGTTGCACTCGCCGTGATTAAACGCGCACAGAGAGGGAATTTCGTAGCCGCAGGCTCGGGCCGCCTCAAGAATCGTCAGCCCCGCCTCAACCTCATAGGCAATTCCTTCGATTTTGATGTTTACTTTTGCCATGGCTCTTTCTCCCCTCACTTTTTGTCAATCGCGCCGAACTTGCAGGAGGAAATGCAGGCTCCGCACTTAATGCACTTCTCCTGATCGATGACGAACGGAACCTCGCGCACCTTGCCGGTGATCGCGCCGACCGGACACTGGCGGGCACACAGCGAGCAGCGCTTGCACTTATCCGGGTCGATTTCGTATTTCATCAGCTTCTTGCAGACGTGCGCCGGGCAGTTCTTGTCGATGATGTGCGCTTTGTATTCATCGCGGAAGGAGGCCAGCGTGGACAGAACCGGATTGGCCGCTGTCTGCCCCAGCGCGCACAGCGAACCGGCCTTGATGGTGGCCGCCAACTCCTCCAGCTGTCGAAGATCGTCCATGTCGGCCTTGCCTGTGGTGATTTTCGTCAGATATTCAAGCATACGCCGCGTGCCGATTCGGCAGGGCGAGCATTTGCCGCAGGATTCATCGCAAATAAACTCTATATAGAACTTGGCGACATCCACCATGCAGTTGTCCTCGTCCATGACGATCGCGCCGCCGGAACCCATCATCGAGCCCTTGGCCACCAGATTGTCAAAGTCAATGGGCGTATCCAGATCCTTTTCGGTCAGGCAGCCGCCGGAGGGGCCGCCGGTCTGTATGGC
>CAYOTH010000478.1:0-1571 GCA_964406835.1 uncultured Oscillospiraceae bacterium | reverse complement strand
ACGTGACGCTCTAACCAACTGAGCTATAACCCCGAACAACAGATATTATTATACGGGATAGCTCGCGATTTGTCAAGGGGTTTTTGAAAAAAATCGACGCATTTTTGAAACTTTTTTTCAGTCGTCCGGGAAGATCATATTCGCGTAGATTTTCTGCATGCGCTCGTCGGGATAGTGGCGGTCCAGGTAGGCTTCAAAGGCGTTGGCTGCGGGCTGTCCGGCGCGGCGGTTCGTCCAGCGCAGAACGGTCAGGCCGGACATGGCGCTGTTGAAGATCATAAAGGCCAGCAGCGCCCACGTCAGTCCTTTGCCGAAGCGATTGGGAATCTTCAGGATCCAGCGCGACATGCGCGGATAAATGTCCTTGATCCACATAATGCCCAGAAAGCCCCAGAAGACCGAATACAAAAGGCAGATGCGCCCGTTGAGGTTAAAGGGCAGGTGGCTGTAATCCCAGGAGGTGGTGCCAAAGAGCATTTCCTGAACCCATGAGCAGGCGTATTCCACCACGCTGCCCACGACAAAGCCGCCGGCAAAGGAGAAGATCTTGCTGCGGTTTCTGAAGTGATACAGGCAGGCGCTCAAAAGCCCGGCGCCGCATCCATAGACCAGATTGAAGGAGCCGTAGATGAGGCCCGTGCGGCTTTCATAGTGGCCGCGGGTGATCATGCACCATATGATCTCAACCACAACACCGGCGAAGCATCCGATAAAGAATACCCAGAACAGCTTGTAAAAGGTAATGCCCTGCGCAAAATGGGCGCGGCGCTGCTCCTCGGCGTCAATCTGTGCGTTGGTGGGTGCGGCGGGAATCAGCTTGAATTTGCGTGTGCGCTTTTTGGCGAGCTTTTCGGCCTCGTCCAGCCGGGTTTCCATTTCGTCAACGGCCGAGCTGCACCGCTGCACGCCGCTGATTAACTGCCGGTTGAGGGTGCGCAGGGCGTCGATTTCGCTGCGCAGCGTGCTGTGAAGCGCCTGGGATTCCTCAGTCGGGAGCGAGGATTCCTGAGCCAGCGCATCCAGCTGAGCCGTAACGGCGCTTTGTGTTTCTTCCTGCGCGTCCTTCAGCGTCTGCGAGAGGGAGGACAGTTTGTCCATAACATCCATGTCGGTTCTCTCCTTTCGTATATTAGGGGAAGGCGTTACCAGAGCTGCCAGGCCGAGAGATCGCTTTGGCCAAAGGTGTTATCGCCAAAAGTCTGAACGCGGCCGTCCTGGGTCAAAACAAGGCTGTGCGTGCCGCCGCAGGCGATTTCGGCTGCCGGCGAGGAGAGCGGGAGCGTGCTTTCCTGAGCGCCGCGATAGAGGAAAGAGAGCACCTGCCCGTCGCTGGTCAGGCCCATCAGGCCGTTCTCACCGGCCGATATGGAAATCAGATTGTTCCAGGCGGGTGATTTGTCGAGGTTGGTTATCAGCGAGCCGTCGTAGAGAATACCGGCGGCAACCGGCCCGCAGACGGCAAGATCATAAAGCGTGACGCTCATATCCAGCTGCGATGCGCTGTGCGTGGAGAGCATACTGCCCTGATCGTACAGACAGCCCGCCGAATAGGAGCCGCCTGTGATCCAGGT
>CAYOTH010000477.1:0-1573 GCA_964406835.1 uncultured Oscillospiraceae bacterium | reverse complement strand
TCCCGGGCGCGGAAACGAGGCCGTTTTGACCATGGACGGAAAATCCGTTCATTATCTGGGCGGCGGCGAGGCCATTGCGCTGAGGCGTTCAACGCGGCGCGCCCGCTTTATTCACCTGAACGATCAGGGTTTTTACGAGCGGCTGCGCTCCAAGCTGATGGATTGGGGTCATTAAGAGGAAAACTGAGAAGAGAAAAGGCTATTTTATCGATTTCAAAATAACGGAGGATGAACGCGATGAAAGCGATGCGCCATGCCATGATACTGCAATTGATTGACAGCATGGAAATCGATACCCAGGAAATGCTGGCCGACCAGCTGCTTGCGCGCGGCGTGGGCGTAACCCAGGCCACCATTTCGCGCGATATCAAGGAACTGCGCCTGGTTAAGGTTCTGACCGACCACGGCACCTATAAGTATTCGACGGCTGACCGCGTGGAGAAAAACGTCTCCGACCGGATGATTCGCCTGTTCTCGGAATCGGTTATTTCGCTGACGGAGGCCGAGAATCTGATTGTCATTAAGACACTACCGGCCAGCGCCGGTATTGCCTGTGAGGCCATTGACGGGCTGAACTGGACGGAAATCGCCGGGACACTGGCCGGTGAAAACAGCATTTTTGTGGCGGTTAAGAGCAAGGAGCTGGTTCCTTCGGTGATGAATCGCTTCCGCGCGATGATGAAGTGAGGAAGCGCTCATGCTGCTTGAACTCAACATTCGAAACATCGCTCTGATCGAGCGGTTGCATATCGACTTTGCCAAAGGCTTCAACGTGCTGACCGGCGAGACCGGCGCGGGCAAGTCGATCGTCATCGATTCGGTGAATTTGGCGCTGGGCGGGCGCGCGGATCGCGATCTGATTCGCACCGGCGCGGATAAGGCCAGCGTGCAGGCTGTCTTTGACGTGCGCGGCAATGAACGGGCGCTGGCGCTTCTGGACGCGTGGGGCCTGGAGGCGGAAGATGGCTATCTGGCCGTGGGGCGCGAGCTCTCCGCTGCGGGGCGCAATCTTTGCCGCATTGGCGGTGAGGTGGCCACGCTGTCCCAGCTCAGGCAGCTGACTGGCTTACTGGTTGAATTGCACGGCCAGCACGAGCACCAGGAGCTGATGAGTCCCTCCCGCCACATGGCGATACTGGATGCCTTTGGCGACGAGGAGCACCGCGAAAAGATGCGGCGCGTGCAGGTACTCTACGAACAGTACATGGCGATTCGGCGCGAGCTGGATGAGCTGACCGACGAGATGCGCGATCAGGCGCTGACCATTGACGTCTTGGGACGCCAGCTGGAAGAGATTCGCGCCCTCAAGATCAAAGAGGGCGAGGAAGAAAAGCTGGAGCGGCAGTTCAGGCTGATGGAGAACGCCGAGAAAATCTCCACGGGCGTGGGCAAGGCCTATCATCTGGTCTATGCCGGCAGCGAGCGCGCGCCCAGCGTGCAGGAGGCGCTGCGCAAGGCGGCAGCGGCCATGTCCGGCATTGCCGATCTCGACGAGCGCTTTGCCGAGATGAGCCGGCGGCTGGATGAAATGTTCTATGCGGCGCAGGATGCCGGATATGAGCTGCAGGACATG
>CAYOTH010000476.1:0-1590 GCA_964406835.1 uncultured Oscillospiraceae bacterium | reverse complement strand
CCTACATAAAGAGCCCCACGGCGCTCATGCATCGCGGCTTTTCGGCGGGCAGCTATAAGGACATGACGCGCGTTGCCTGGCTGAACCCCGGCATGTGGGCCGAGTTGTTTATGCTCAATCGCGAGGATCTGGGGCGCGAGCTGGATACGCTGATCGCTAGCCTGACTAAATATAAGGAAGCGATTGAACAGGGCGACGAGCTGGAGCTGATTCGCCTGCTGGATGAAGGCCGTCGGCTCAAAAAAGAGGTGGATGGATGATGGAGAAGCTTCATGTCTCGGCCTCGAGCGAATACGATATTCTGATCGGGCGCGGCCTGCTCAAACAAACCGGCGCGCTGACAGCGGCGCTGGGCGCGCTCAAGACGGCGGTGGTCGTTTCGGATGATCGCGTTTTTCCGCTCTATGGCGAAACGGTGATGAAGAGCCTTCAGGAGACAGGGGCGCGCGTGCTTTCGTTCGTCTTTCCGCATGGCGAGGGCTCCAAAACGCTGGAAACCTACGGGCAGCTTATGGAGTTTATCTGCGCGCATCGCGTTGGCCGCAATGACTACCTGATGGCGCTGGGCGGAGGCGTGGTGGGCGATTTGACCGGCTTTGCCGCGGCCACCTATCAGCGCGGTATGCACTTTGTGCAATTGCCCACGACGCTGCTGGCGGCAGTGGATTCGTCCATCGGTGGCAAGACGGCGGTCGATTTAAAGAGCGGCAAAAATCAGGCCGGATGCTTTTATCAGCCGTCGCTGGTCATTTGCGATGAGGAGACGCTCTCCACACTGCCCCGCGAGGAGCTTCAGTGCGGCCTGGCCGAGGTGATTAAATACGGCGTGATTGGCGATCAAGCGCTGTTTGACTGCGTGAAGCGCGAGGGGATGAGCGCGCCCTGGGCGTATCTGATCAAGACCTGCGCCGCCATGAAGCGGGATATTGTTTCACGCGATGAATTTGATCGCGGCGAGCGGATGCTGCTTAATTTGGGGCATACGTTCGGCCATGCTGCCGAAAAGTGCAGCGGCTATTCGATATTGCACGGTCAGGCCGTGGCCATGGGCCTGGCGGCTATCACCCGCGCGGCGCAGAGCCGGGGCTTTTGCGAGGCGGGAACGCTGGAACAGGTGCTTGAAACGCTGGAAAAGTGCGGCTTGCCCACGCAGATTGACTATGACCTGGACGATATGGCCGAGGCGGCGCTTTCGGACAAAAAGGCGACTGGCTCGGGGCTTAGGCTGATCGTGCCGCAGCGCATTGGCCATTGCTGCATCGTCGAGGCTTCGGCGGCGGAGGTCAGGGAATGGATGCAGGCAGGAGGAATCGGTCATGATTGAGCGCGTTCAAATGGGCAGGCGCTTCGGCCGTGTGCGCGCGCCCTCGTCCAAATCGCAGGCGCACCGGTTGCTGATTGCTGCGGCGCTGTCGCAGCAGGCCGCCTGCATTCGCTGCGACGACCTCTCCAACGACATTGTGGCGACGATGGATTGCCTGCGCGCGCTGGGCGCGTCGTTGGAGCGCCGGAGCGAGGAAATACTCGTTTCGCCGGTTTGCCCCCAAGGCGGCGAATGCGCGCTTCACTGCGGGGAGAGCGGCTCCACGC
>CAYOTH010000475.1:0-1592 GCA_964406835.1 uncultured Oscillospiraceae bacterium | reverse complement strand
CCCGGCGGGCGAGCCGTCAAGCCAAGCGGCGCGGCTGTCCGGATCGCGGCGGAACATGCCCTCGCCGGAGCAGGGGGCGTCCACCAGGACAGCGTCAAAAAAGCCGGGAAAGGCGCGCGCGATGGCGTCGGGATAGTGGTTGAGCACGACAGCGTTGACGATGCCCAGCCGTTCAAAGGTGGAGGAGAGAATCTGTGCGCGTCCGGCATCCGGCTCGACGGAGACAAGCAGCCCCTCGCCCTGAAGTGCGGCGGCCAGCTGAGAGGATTTGCCGCCCGGCGCGGCGCAAAGATCCAGCACGATTTCGCCGGGACGTACGCCCAGCGCTTCGGCCGGGGCCATGGCGCTGGCTTCCTGAATATAGTAAGCGCCGGCCGACTGAAGCGTAGAAAGCCCGGGCCGCGTGCCGGGGAGAATATAGCGCCCATCCGGACACCAGGCCACGGCCTCGCCGGAAAAGGGCGCGGCCAAATGGGCGATGTCTCCGCGCAGCGTGTTGATTCTCAGCGCGGCGGAATAGGGCTGATCGAGGGCGGCAAAGAGCGCGTCGGCCTCCTCGGGAAACTGATCGCGCATGTTTTGCATGAAGGATTCGGGCAGCGTGGCCATGGTCGTCCTCCTGATTCTAAATGGCGTGTTGTCGATTTAGTCGTCCTGCGTCAGCTGAACGGGGTTGTCCAGCTTGCGGGAGCGGTATTCGATCTTTTCGAGAATGGCGCGGGCTTCTTTGGTGTCGGTGACGGGCGTGGGCTGATAGTTGTTGCTGCTCTCGTCCGAAACCGAAGTGATTTTGCAGGGGATCACTTCAAAATCGGTGCTCTCCAGCGTGCCGTCGTTTGAGAAGGTGAAGGTTGTCTGGTAGATGAAGGTATCTTTGTCCGTCGGGTTTTTCTTGCCGCCGAAGCAGAAATTACCCAGACTGTAGACGATGTTCACGCCCTTGTAGGTTTCAATGCCCTGAACGACGTGCGGGTGATGGCCGATGACCACGTCCGCGCCCAGATCGACGGCGATGTGGCCCCATTCCTCCTGATAGTCGGTCGGATATTCGGCCAGCTCGTTGCCCCAGTGCATGGAAACGATCAGTAGATCGCACGCTTCGCGCATGGTGGAAATGGTTTCGCGCATTTCGGCTTCCTTGGTCGTCCAGTAGTTGATACCCACAAAGCCCACGCGAATGTCCTTGACCTCGGTTAAATAGGTGTAGCCATAGCCGCAGTAGCCCAGATTGTTTTCGCTCAGCAATTCGGCCGTCTGCTCGATGCCCCAGTCGCCGAAATCGGTGATGTGGTTGTTGGCGATGTTGCAGACCTCGACGGAGGAGCCGGTGAGCATGTTTACATACTCCGGCTTGCCGCGCATAATGAAGATCTTGTCGTCGCGCTTGAGATAATTGGAAGAATCGGTCAGCACCACTTCCAGGTTGACCAGCGTCAGATCGTCGTTTTCGAAGATCGATTTGACGTTTTTGAAGCAGTAGTCATAGTCAATGCCGCCATTGCCATCGGAAACCATGTTCGCAAAGCGCTCTTCCGAGGAGCCGTTCATATCGCCGCCGATGGTGCAGTCGCCTACGGCTGTCAGGACGATAC
>CAYOTH010000474.1:0-1595 GCA_964406835.1 uncultured Oscillospiraceae bacterium | reverse complement strand
CCGTTGAGAACCCCGTCCGTCCCTTCGTCGCCATTCTGGGCGGCGCGAAGGTCAAGGACAAGATCGGCGTCATCCGCAACCTGCTCAAGAAGGTCGATGTTCTGCTCATCGGCGGCGGCATGGCCTACACCTTCCAGCGCGCGCTGGGCGGCAAGGTCGGCAATTCGCTGGTTGACGAGGAGCGCATCCAGCTGGCGACCGAGCTGATGAAGGAAGCCGAGGAGAAGGGCGTTAAGCTGCTGCTGCCGGTTGACAACGAGTGCGGCAACGAGTTCTCCAACGACTGCGAGCGCATCACCGCGCATTCTAAGAACATTCCTGATGGCTTCGAAGGCTTGGATATCGGCCCTGCGACCGTGAAGAACTTCGCCGAGGAAATCGCCAAGGCCAAGACCATCGTCTGGAACGGCCCGATGGGCTGCTTCGAAATGCCCAACTTTGCCAAGGGCACCCTGGCCATTGCCGAGGCCATGGCCGAGTCTGATGCCGTGACCATCATCGGCGGCGGCGACTCTGCTGCGGCCGTCACCCAGATGGGTCTGGCCGACAAGATGAGCCACATCTCCACCGGCGGCGGCGCTTCTCTCGAGTTCCTCGAGGGCAAGGAGCTGCCCGGCGTGGCCTGCCTGCTGGATAAGTAATTTATCCGCAACGTCAATACAGCCGCGAGGCCGTCATTTGCGCGGCCTCGCGCTCTTGTCAAGAATGTGAGGACAGCGCCATGGATTGCAAACACACGCTCTCCTTCAAGCAGATTGCTCAGCTGACCGAAAGCTGGTCGCTCAGCAAGCCGATCACCTACACCTGCGCTCAGTGTCACCGCCCGTGCGAGCTGGAATTCAAAAGCGAATGGCGCGCCCTGGCCGATGCTCTGCCGCTCTTGATCGGCCTGATTGCGCTTCTGGCCTACCATTCGTCCGTCAAGGTCAAGTCGATTTTCACAGCTTTACCGGGCGTTGTCATCGCCGTCATCTTGGTTTTAGCGGCGCGTTACGCGCTGATCTATCTGCTGTATCGGCTGGGAAAATTCAAGTTTTCCTCGGCCGAATACCACGGCATCATCAATTCATCCAAAAAGAAATAAACAACCATTATCAGGAGGAATACCGCTATGCGTAAGCCCATTATTGCCGGCAACTGGAAAATGAACAAGACCCCCGAAGAAGCCAAGCAGCTCGTAACCGAGCTGATCCCGCTGGTCAAGGACACTGCCTGCGACGTGGTTGTCTGCACCCCCGCCGTCTGCTTTGCCGCCGTGGCGCCCGTGATCGAGGGCACCAACATCAAACTGGGCGCTCAGAACGTCCACTTCGAGGCCAAGGGCGCCTTCACTGGCGAGCTGTCTGCCGACATGCTCAAGGCCAGCGGCGTTGAATACGTCATCATCGGCCACAGCGAGCGCCGTCAGTACTTCGGCGAGACTGACAAGACCGTCAACAAGCGCACTCTGGCTGCCGTTAAGGCTGGCCTGAAGGCCATTGTCTGCGTCGGCGAAATGAAGGACGAGCGCGAAGCCGGCTACACTGACATGATCGTTACCTATCAGACCCAGATGGCTCTGCATGGCCTGACCGCCGAGGAAGTCGAAGGCGTTG
>CAYOTH010000473.1:0-1602 GCA_964406835.1 uncultured Oscillospiraceae bacterium | reverse complement strand
GTGTTGGTAGCCTCGATGTCCGGCTCGCTGCTGGGCGTCGGCTCGTCGCTGGTGGTCGGCGTCGGCTCGTTTGCAGGCACGGTCGTCGGCTCGGGCGAGGGCGTGGGTTCGGGTGTGGGCGTCGGCGTGGCGGGCGGCAGAGAGGCTGAGGGCGCGCTTTCGTCGGGCGGCACGATGTGCTGCGAGGAATAGGCGCTACCGGGGGTGACGTCAAATTCAATCCAGCCGATGCCGTTAAAGTAAAGCTCGGCCCAGGCATGGGCGTTTTCAGCGGTGACATCGACTGAACCCGAGCCGTCGCTGACGACGCAGTAGCCCTCGGCATAGCGGCTGGGAATGTCGCACAGGCGCGCCATGACCGCCATGGCTGAGGCATAATAGGTGCAGTAGCCCTGCTTTTCATCCAGCACGAACCAGGACACGAAATCCCGGCCTTCGGGCGGATAAGCGCCGCTGAGCGTGTAGACAAAGCCATTTGAGCGCAGATGATCGGCCAGGGCATAGGCCTTTTCGATGGGCGTTTCGCAGCCCTCGATAATGTCCATGGTCAGCCAGTAAAGATCGGATTCAATTCCGGCGGGCAGGGTGATGTACTCGTTGCAGACGTCCAGCCAGTGGTTGTCGTCGAGGGCGGCGGCCGCATTGACCGTGGCGATCAGCTCATCGCGCGGCGCATCGATAATCCAGCCCTCCAGCGCATAGCTGTCTCCGCTTTCGACGCCCCGTGTCAGGAAGATTTCGCCGGTTTCGTTGTAGTAGGTGACCAGATCCAGGTCAATGTCCACGCGGTCGAGCCGGGCGGGAACGAAGAGCGTGGAAGTACCCTCGTGCCGGAAGGTGACGCGGGCGCTGATTGGCTTGAGGCAGCTTTGAAGCGCCTCGTTCAGATCGCCGTTAAAGGCCGCGTCGAACTTTTTGCGCCGCGTCGGGTCGATGAGCAGATAACGGCTGTTTACCGCCTCGTCTACCCAGTTGTGGCCGGTGTAGGTGCGGCTGATTGCGCCGCGCAGAAGCAGCGTTTCCGATGTTTCGACCGTCATGATCGGCGTCTGGCGCGGCTCGGTCTGTCCGCCCAGATACTCGCTGTTGGGCTGATAGCCGTCCTCGGCAATGGAGTAGACGGTGCGCGGATCGCTGAAGCGGAAGTAGTCGTTGAACAGCTCGCGTACCTTGTCGGCGCTGTCCTGAAGGGCCTCAAGCGTCGTGCCGGGGGCCGGAAGCAGCGCGACAGTCAGCAGTGCGGCGATGAGCGAAATAGGCAGCGCGCGCCACAGCGCCCCGCTTTCCCGATAGGCGCGGGCATAGAGCACGGACAGCGCGATCAATCCGGGCGCCAGCATGGAGGCCGACAGCTCGGCGTTCAAGATCCAGTGGCCCAAAAGCACGAAGACAAACAGCAAAAGCGCCGGATAGACGCCGCCGCTCATGCGCACCAGAAAAAACGAGATCAGCGAAAAGGCCAGCGAAACGGACACGCACAGCGTCAGGGCGTCTCCGGCCGGAAGCGCGGTTTTTTCCTGAAGACCGGTGCTCAGGCTTTGCGCCAGGCTGGTCAGCGCGGCAATCGGGCTTTTGGTCAGCGCCAGATAGACGGCCAACAGC
>CAYOTH010000472.1:0-1608 GCA_964406835.1 uncultured Oscillospiraceae bacterium | reverse complement strand
CGTGATGGGAGCGCTCGTCCATCAGGTCGAAATCGCCGCCCATGTCCAGCGGCTGTCCCTGCGCATCGATCAGCGTCAGGTCGATCGTGCCGCCTCGGCTGTGTCCGGAGCGCTCGGCCACATAGCCCAGCGGAATCAGCTGCGTGCGGTCGATGCGGGGGTAGTGCCGCGCCTTGGTGTGCCCGTCCTCGGCCTCGAGCGACCAGCGCATGAAGCGGGCCACGGCGCGCTGCGGCCGATAGGCGTCCCACAGAAGCAGCCGATAGCCCAGATCGCGCGCCCTGTCGGCCGCCTGGGAAAGCGCCTCGGCCAGAGGCGCGCTGCCCACCACGCGGGGGGCCTCATAGCCGTCCACGGGCGAGCCGGTAAAGTTGTCGGACGAAGCATACTTGGCGTCGCACACAACGCCCGGCACCGCCTCATCCAGGTAGACGAATCCTTCGGGAAGCATGAAAAGAACTCTCCTTGAATTGATGATCGTTTGCAGGCGTGTGATCAGGTCTTGGTCAGCAGCCCCGCCGTTAACGCAGTCAGCCTCTTCGATCTCCACCCCGGCGACGCGCGCAGGCAGGCCTTTTTTCAGCAGCCTTCGCGCATTGCGGCTGTCACTCGGAAATCTCCAGTCGTGAGCCGCCAGCTAGCTGCCGGTCTAAGCGCTCAAACAAGCCTGTTTTTGCCCAAGCCTTCGCGAATCGGTCAGCCCAGCCTGCACTCAGCCCGGCGGCGGCGAAGCCCTCAAGCCGGCCCTGGACGGAAAGACGAAACCGCCGCAGCCCTGAAGCCGCGGCGGTTTGTTTTATGAAGGAAATCAGGCCTCGGCCTTGACCTTCTTGAGGTGGACGAAGCGGGGCAGGCCGTTCTCCTTGACCAGCTGGGTCTCGCCCTGGATCAGCGGCAGAGCATAGTCGATGAAGCCCTGGTTGATGCCGTCGCCGGTCTCGTTGATCCACTCCAGGGGCAGCTTCTTCTCGGTGTTGGCCACGATGGTCAGCGGGAAGAGCTTGGTGTTGCAGACATACTGGCCGTTTTCACGGCTGCACTCGAAGCCGACCATCTTGTCGGTCACGCCCGCCACGGCGTTCTCCACGGCGGCCTTGCCGGCGGCAAAGGACTCGTCGATATCGGTCTGGGAGGCGCAGTGAGCCGCGCAGCGCTGCAGCAGGCTCAGCTCGATGCCGCGCACCTTGGCGCCGGTCTGCTCCTTGATGTAGTTGGCCAGGTAGGCCGCGGTGCCGCCCAGCTGGGCATGGCCGAAGGAGTCCTTCGCCATGTTCTTGTTGGCGTACTCGGCGATGAAGGTGCCCTCCTTGTCATGGATGCCCTCGGAGACGACCACGAAGCACTTCTTCTGCTTGGCGTAGATCTCCTTAACACGGGCGGTGAAGGCGTCCAGATCGAAATCGACCTCGGGGACGTAGATCAGGTCAGCGCCGTTGCCGCCGACATTGGCCAGCGCGGCGGAGGCGGTCAGCCAGCCGGCGTGACGGCCCATGCACTCGATGATGGTGATCATGCCGGTGTCGTACACGGTGGAATCGCGGTACACTTCCATGACGGAGGTGGCGATGAACTTGGCAGCGGACGCGAAGCCGGGGCAGTGGTCGGTGC
>CAYOTH010000471.1:0-1609 GCA_964406835.1 uncultured Oscillospiraceae bacterium | reverse complement strand
CTCGAGGTGCTCGACTGGGGCATCGCGGTCAACTTCCGCGCGCCCATGCTGTTCGCCCGCGCGGTCATGGAGCCGATGATGAATCAGAAAAAGGGCGTCATCATCAACATCGGCTCGGTGGACGGCGAAACGGGCGGCGCGGTGGATTATGCCGCCGAGAAAACCGGCCTGACCTATGGCCTCACCAAGGCGCTGGCGCGGATCGGCGCGCCCTATGGCGTGCGCTGCTGCGCCGTCTCGCCCGGTCCGGTGCTCACCCGCGCGGCCATGAGCGGCATGAAAACCGCGCTGGGACGCGCCGCCGAGCCGATTGAAATCGTCAAGCTGGTCATGTATCTCTGCTCAGACGACGCAGCCTTCATCACTGGCACCAACTACAACATCGAGGGCGGCCGCGTGCTGCTCAACAACGTATGAGGCTCAACCGCACGCGCGCACTCATGGCGCGCAAATTGGAGGAAAAGGCGTTTGATACGTTCGCGCTGAGGGTGCGCCTGCGCGGCGATGAAGCAGCGCTCTATTCCGACAACGCCAACGGAGACACGCTGTTCGACATTGCCAGCTGCGGCAAGGTGCTGCACACCACGCCGCTCGTGCTTCAGGCAATCGGCGAGAGCAAGCTCGCGCTGGACAGCACGCTGGACGATTTCTTCGCCCATGTGCCGGAGGAGAAAAAGCGCATCACCGTGCAGCAGCTGCTCACGCACACCTCCGGCATCGTGCGCATTCCGCTTCTCAGGGAGGTCTGCGCGCAGGGAACGGACGCCATCGCCGCCGCCATACTCGCCGCGCCGCTGGCCTTCGCGCCCGGCAGCGATTACACCTACTCCTGCAACGGCATGAACCTGCTGGGCTTCATCGTCGAAAAGATTTACGGCCATACCATGGAGAAGCTGTTCGAAACGCGCATCAAGCAGCCTCTTGGCATGACCCGCAGCTGCTTTAAAATCGCGCTGGACGAACCGAACGCCGCCGTATGCTACACCCGCAGGGAGGCGGGCGGCGTGTGCTTTGATGACATCAACGTCTGCGCCATGGGCCGCGTCTGCGGCGCGGGCGGCTCGTTCTTCTCGCTGGGCGATGTCTGCCGGTATATCAAGGCTGTACAAAACCGGGACGAGCGGCTTTATCCGGCGTCTCTTTACAACCTGGCCGAAGTCGATTATGCGCCCGCCTGCTCTGCGGAGGGCCGAGGCCTGGGCTGGCTGATCACCGACAGCCGTTATCCTCAGACAGGACGCCTCTTCCCCGCCGGCAGCTTCGGCCATTGCGGCCACACCGGTCAGTCCTTCTTCGTGAACCGTCCGCTGGATCTGTCCGTCATTATCCTCTCCAATGCCACCCGCTTTTCGGCCATGAAGCACGACTTCGTAACCGACGATTACGACACGGTCATGGCCCTGCGCGCCGACATTCATAACGCCCTTTGCGACGATCTGGTTCAAGAAGGCTTTTTGACGCGCTGATTCCCGAAAAATCATATTTAAAAAGAGAATCGCTTCGGAAGCGGTTCTCAGCCTGTCAAAGAATCCACAATGCGACCTCGCAATGCGGCTTCTTATGCGGTAAAAAGACGGAAAAAAGCAGGCGCATCCACTTGTGGATCGCC
>CAYOTH010000470.1:0-1611 GCA_964406835.1 uncultured Oscillospiraceae bacterium | reverse complement strand
CCGCCTCTATTATATCAGAAAAGGCCGCTTTTTGCGACCTTTTTTGACAGGCTGATCGGAGAATCAAGCTCCGAGGTTTGATGATTTTGATGGGTTTCACGGGTGGGCCGTGAAGAACGGGCGAGCGCTTCTCATGGGTCAGGCGGAGGGTTTAACGGATCTTCAGCGCGCGAATGGCGTTGAGCACGGCCAGCACCATGACGCCCACATCGGCGAAGATGGCCGCCCACATGTTGGTCAGGCCCACGGCGACCAGCGCCAGGCAGGCAAATTTGATCAGCAGCGCGAAGATGATGTTCTCGTAGACGATGCGTATGCAGCGGCTGGAGAGGCGAATGGCGCGGGCAATTTGCAGAGGATCGTCGTCCATCAGTACGATGTCGGCCGCTTCAATGGCGGCGTCCGAGCCCATGGCCCCCATGGCGATGCCGATATCGGCGCGCGAGAGCACCGGCGCATCGTTGATGCCGTCGCCCACGAAGGCCACGCGTCCGCGATTTGTCTTATCAGAGAGCAGCGATTCGACTTGCGTCACCTTGTCGCCGGGCAGCAGCTCGGCGTACACGGCGTCAACGCCGGCCTCACGGGCCACGCTCTCGGCCACGGCCTGTCGGTCGCCGGTTAGCATGACAGTCTTCACAATGCCGGCCTGGCGCAGCGCGTCGATGGCTTGGCGAGCCGTCGGCTTGAGGACGTCGGAAATGACGATATGTCCGGCGTATTGGCCGTCGATGGCCACATGCACGATGGTGCCGACGCTGTGGCAGGGGGTATAGGCGATGTTCAGGCGCTCCATGAGCTTGTCGTTTCCGGCAGCGACACGCTGTCCGTCTACGCAGGCCGTTACGCCGTGGCCGCTGATTTCCTCGATGGCCTGCACGCGGATTCGGTCAAGGGGACGGCCGTAGGCGGCGGCCAGGCTCTTGCTGATCGGGTGCGAGGAGGCGCATTCGGCCAGCGCGGCGTATTCGATCAGTTGCTGCTCGTCAAGCGTATTGTGATGCACGGCGCTGACTTCAAAGACGCCGCGCGTGAGGGTGCCGGTTTTGTCGAAGACCACGGTTTTAACCTGAGAGAGCGTTTCCAGATAGTTGGAGCCCTTGATCAGGATACCCGAGCGGCTGGCTCCGCCGAGGCCGGCAAAGAAGGTCAGTGGGATGCTGACCACCAGCGCGCAGGGGCAGCTGGTGACCAGGAAGGTTAGCGCGCGATAAAGCCAGAGCGTCCACTGCGCTTCGAAGCCCAGAATCAGGCGAACAAGCGGCGGAAGCAGCGCCAGGGCCAGCGCGCCATAGCAGACGGCCGGGGTGTAAATGCGCGCAAAGCGGGCGATGAAGGCTTCTGAGCGGGATTTGTGCGAGGAGGAGCTTTCAACCAGCTCGAGAATTTTGGAGACGGTCGATTCGCCGAATTCCCGGCTGGTTCTGATTTTCAAAACGCCGGTCATGCTTATGCAGCCGCTGACGATTTCGTCGGAAACATGCACGTCCCGCGGCAGGCTTTCGCCGGTCAGCGCGCGGGTGTCCAGGCTCGATTCGCCCTCGATGACCACGCCGTCCAGCGGTACCTTCTCGCCTGGCTGCACGACGATCACGCTGCCCACGCTCACCT
>CAYOTH010000469.1:1061-1613 GCA_964406835.1 uncultured Oscillospiraceae bacterium | reverse complement strand
AGACCGCTGACGATCTTGGAATCCTTCGGAACATGCAGCGGCGGATGGCCGCCGGTACGGCGCACGCTCAGGCAAGTGCCGCTGATCGCCATGGCTGCGCAGCCGCACATGTCCTTTTCGTCCGCGCAGATAGGATAGCGAATGTCCAGCTGGGCGGTCAGCTGCGAACCGTCATAGCGCAAAATGCCCAGATTGCAGGTCAGCGGGCCGGATTCTTCATCGCTCTGCTTGATGCCGAGGCTTGCACCGTCGTATTCCAGACCGACTTTGTCGGCCAGCGCGGCGATGGCGTCCTTGCTGCCGCCGCCTGCGCCCAGTTCTTTCAGCGCAATCAGCAACATTCCGGCGGCGTTCAGGCCGTTTTGCGGCGTGGATGCGTGCGCGCCCTTGCCTTCGGCCACGAGCGTGACCTTGCCGTTGGTTTCCTCCACGGTCAGATGGAACTGCTTTTCCTCGTTGAGCTTGGCCACGCGCGCCTTGAACTCGGGCACGTTGTTCACGGTCAGTTCCGCACGGGCAAGGCCGGGCACGACATTGGCGCGCTCACCGGCA
>CAYOTH010000469.1:0-1051 GCA_964406835.1 uncultured Oscillospiraceae bacterium | reverse complement strand
CACCGGCATAGAGCGATTGCACGGTCAGATCGCCCTCGCCTTCGCCGCCGGTATAGGCGCAAAGCTGCAAGCCGAGGCCGCCCTTTTCGATGTTGATCACGGGGAATTCCGCGTCGGGCGAGAAGCCGTAATCGGGCATGGGCATTTTTTCGGCGTAGTGGCGCATATCGCGCATGCCGGTTTCTTCGTCGCAGCCGAGGATCAGGCGCACACCGTCCTTGAGGGGAATTCCTGCGGCCTTTACGGCGCGCATGGCGTAGAGAGCGCACAGCGCGGGGCCTTTATCGTCGTTGGTGCCGCGGCCGTACATTTTATTGTCCTCGATTTCGCCGCCCCACGGGTTGTGCTGCCAACCGTCTCCGGCCGGCACGACGTCCAGATGGCAGAGCATGCCGAGGGTTTGTTCGCCGGTACACAGCGTGACGTCGCCTGCATAACCGTCGATATCGCGCGCTTCAAAGCCATATTTACGGGCGGTTTCGAGGGCGAGATCGAGCATGCGGCGGTTCTCTGCGCCGAAGGGGGCGTTTTCAGCCGTGGCCGGTGCGAGCACGGAAGGCACGGCGATCCACTGCTTCAGATCGGCGATCAATTCGTCTTTCATGCTCATGACGATGGAATCCAATTTTTCATAATTCATATGGAGGAACCTCCCATTGATTTCTTCATTACATCAATTATTCTCCCACTTTTCCCCTCATTTGTCAAGCACGGTCGGCACTGGTCGGCTGTACCGACTGCCGACGATTTAACAGAAACGGACATGCAACGAAGAAAGCAATCGGATATAATGGAAGGGAAAAGAATATGAGACAGTTCGAGGCCCTCCTGTCTGACGGGATTTGCGAAAATCCCCGAAAAAACAAAACCAGGTTGCATTGCGGCGCGCTTGCATCGGGATGCATAAAGGGGCATGGAGATTCCATGCTTATTTTTTTGTCACGGCTTCAGCTGCCTCTCGAAAGTGGAGGCTCCCCCATGAATCGTTCTACCCGTTCCCTCACCCGAGCTGCCATGATTGCGGCGCTCTACGTCGTCCTGACCATGATCT
>CAYOTH010000468.1:0-1626 GCA_964406835.1 uncultured Oscillospiraceae bacterium | reverse complement strand
GGCTGCGCATCCGCTTATAGCGGCCGATCATCATGCCGATGCCCGAGCTGTCCATAAACGTCAAATTGCTCAAATCGAACACCAGCCGCCGCGCATTGGTTTCGTCAATCAGCGCGTCCAGCTCCTCCCGCAGGGACGAGGCGCAGTGGTGATCCAGTTCGCCCGAAAGGCGCACCAGCAGTGATCCGTTTTTCTTCTCGTATTCCAGCAATGAAGACACCTCCTGTCTCTTTGACTCTTCAAATCATTCGCCTGTGAAAGTTATATTTCCTTGCTCGAAGCACATCGACCTTTGCCGAATGACAGCTAAGCATTCGACGGCGTTTGCGCCATGGGAATGCTTCAAAACTTTAACCCATAAAGCCTCTGTTCTGTGCTATAATAAGAAGGAATAACCCTATTAATCGGCCTTAGGGCTTTCTTTTAAGGATACACCCATCATGAAAAAACGTTTTTCCGCTTTGTTGGCGCTGATGCTGGCGCTTATATTGCCGCTTTCCGGCTGCCGCGTCATGCCCGAGGACGATTCCAGCGAAAGCATCAGCATCACGACCAGCTTTTACCCCATTTACGCGCTGGCTGTCAACGTCACGCAGGATATTCCCGCGCTGACGCTCAGCTGTCTCGTTCAGCCGCAGGACGGCTGCCCGCGTGCCTATTCGCTTTCCAACTGGGACGCCGTGCTTTTGGCGCAGCAGGATGCCGTCATCATCGCCGGACGGGGCTTTGAGAGCTTTGAAACCGCGCTCAATGGCATTGACAATGGCCCGGCGCTTTTAACACTGCTCTCCGGGCGCACGCTGCGCGACAACGGCGTCGAAGTTAATGAGGAAAGCTCCCATATAGACGGCCCCAACCCCTGGCTGTTTCTCAGCGTTTCAGGCGCCATGGAAATGACGCTGTCCCTGGGACATGGCCTTGCCCAGCTGGATGAGCGCTATGCCCAGCTCTACCTGGACAACATGAACGCTTTCATCGATCGGCTGGAAGCGCTGGCCGGAGCCATGAAAGCGCTTGTCGCGGCCGCGCCCTCCCGCTCCGTCGCCTGCCTGCACGAGGGGCTGGGCTATCTGGCCGAAAGCTGCGGCTTAACGCCCGTGGCCGAATTGTTCCGTGAACCGGGCAGCGAGCAGACCGACAACGATCTTGAGCTGCTTTTAGAGAACCTGGCCTCTTCCGGGGCTCAGGTCGTGCTGATCGAACAGCAGGCGCCCGATCATCTGGTCGCCGCGCTGGAGGACACCGGCTATACCGTCGTCCGAATCGACACGCTGATGACCCACTATGCAGACAATGATGTGACCGCCTATGAGCGCATCATGCTTGATAACGCCCGCATTCTGGCCGAAGCCCTGACAAACGCCAATTGATCTTCGATTGATATTAAGGAGGAAATTGTCATGATCCGATCCAATAACCGCCTGGAAAATGCCCTGCGCTCCGTCAACATCATTCCCCACTTTACCGAAATGGCCGCCGGCTCCGTGCTGATCGAATGCGGCCGCACCCGAGTGATCTGCACGGCTTCCGTGGAAGAAAGCGTCCCGCCCTTCCTCAAGGGCAGCGGCAAGGGCTGGCTGACCGCCGAATACGCCATGCTGCCCGGCTCGACCGACCGCCGCAAGC
>CAYOTH010000467.1:0-1631 GCA_964406835.1 uncultured Oscillospiraceae bacterium | reverse complement strand
CTCTGATGCAGAAATTCCCGATTCCGGGGGTTGAGGTCAAGGTGCTGGCCATTGAAAACGGCTTTTTCGGCCCGGAGGTGACGGTGGCGGGGCTTTTGACCGGCGGCGACATCGTGCGCGCCACGGGGGATCTGGAGGCTGCCGAGGTGCTGATTACCGAGTGTATGCTGCGGGACAGCGAGGATATTTTCCTGGACAATATGACCCTTGAAGAGGCGCAAAGGCGCATCGGCAAGCCGCTGATTAAGGTGGGCCGCCGGGGCGACGAGCTTCTGCGCGCACTGATGGGCTGATGAAACAGTTATTTTAGAAAAAGAGACGGGTTTTCCCCGTGGAGGTGTTTAAGTATGGCAAAACCGCTTGTGGCCATTGTCGGACGGCCCAATGTCGGCAAATCGACGTTCTTTAACAAGATGGCGGGACGGCGCGTGGCGATCGTCGAGGACACGCCCGGCGTGACGCGCGACCGCGTCTATGCCGACTGCGAATGGCAGAATTATCGCTTCACCATGATCGATACCGGCGGCATTGATCCGGCCAGCGATGATCCGCTGCTCAAGCAGATGCGTCGTCAGGCCGAAATCGCCATTGAAACGTGTGATGTGATTCTCTTCTTTGTGGACGGCCGTCAGGGCATGACCGCCGATGATGAAACCGTGGCCGATATGCTGCGCCGTGCCGGCAAGCCGGTGATGCTGGTGGTCAACAAGATCGACAACGTGTCGATGGAGAACGATATCTACGATTTCTATCAGCTGGGACTGGGTGACCCGATCGGCATTTCCAGCGTCAACATGCTCAACTTCGGCGATCTTCTGGAGGCGCTGTGCAAGCACTTCCCCGAGCCGGAGGAGGAAGAGGATCCCACCGCGCCGGTGCAGATTGCCGTCGTTGGGCGGCCCAACGTGGGCAAAAGCTCGCTGGTCAACCGGCTGCTGGGCGAGGAGCGCGTCATGGTCAGTGACATCGCCGGAACGACGCGCGACGCCATCGACACGCGCTTCGTGGACGAAATCGGCGAGGAATATATCCTGATCGACACGGCCGGCATTCGCAAGCGCAAGTCGATTGAGTATCAGTCGCTGGAGCGCTATTCCATCGTGCGCTCGCTGGCGGCGATTGACCGCTGCGACGTGGCGCTTTTGATGATCGACGCGCAGCAGGGCGTGACAGAGCAGGACAGCAAGATTGCCGGTTATATCGACGAGCAGGGCAAGGCGGCCATCATCGTGGTCAACAAATGGGACGCCATCGAAAAGGAAACCGGCACCATGGAGGAGCAGGTCAAGAAGGTGCGCGAGGCGCTCAAGTTCATGGCCTATGCGCCGATTCTCTTCATCTCCGCCAAGACCGGCCAGCGCGTGAACCGCGTGATCGATGCGGTGCGAAACGCCCATGTGCAGTCTATCCGCCGCATCACCACCGGCCTGCTCAACGATATTCTCACCGACGCGCAAGCCGCGCTTCAGCCGCCGTCTTCGAGCGGACGCCGCCTGAAGATTTACTATGCCACGCAGCAGCAGATCAAACCGCCGACGTTTGTGTTCTTCATCAACGACGAAAAGCTGATGCACTTCTCCTATGAGCGCTATCTGGAAAATCAGTTCCGCAAGGCGTTCGGCTTTGAGGGT
>CAYOTH010000466.1:0-1637 GCA_964406835.1 uncultured Oscillospiraceae bacterium | reverse complement strand
CGCCCATATCGCCCTTTTTCGTGGGCGAGAGCACCTGAATATCGTGCAGGGGATCCAGCGCCATGTAGGCGGGCAGACGCCTCGAAACCAGCTGTACCAGTGATTCGACGGCCGTTTGAACGCTGTCGCGGCGCTCGATAAAGAAATCCGTGCCTTTGCCGTTCATCAGCGGCATTTCGCCCCGGTTGACGCGGTGTGCGTTCTGCACGATCATGCTTTCGCCGGCCTGACGGAAAATCTGAGTCAGGCGCACGACCGAAATCACGCCGCTGGCGATTAAATCGCCCAGCACATTGCCTGCGCCCACCGAGGGCAGCTGATCAGCGTCGCCCACCATGACCAGGCGCGTGCCCGGCTTGATGGCGTGCAGAAGGCTGCGCATTAGCGACAGATCCACCATGGACATTTCGTCTACGATGACCATGCGTGCGTCGAGGGGGTGATCCTCGTCCCGCGCAAAGACGTTTCCCTCGCCGCTGAATTCGAGCAGCCGGTGAATGGTCTTGGCGGGGCAGCCGGTGGCCTCGCTCATGCGCTTGGCGGCCCGGCCGGTGGGCGCGGTTAAAAGCACCTCGCCAATGCGGGACATCAGCTGAATCATGCATTTGATGCCGGTTGTCTTGCCTGTGCCGGGGCCGCCGGTGATGATGGTGATGCCGCCAGTGACGGCCTCGGTAACGCCCAGGCGCTGTTCCTCGCACAGGGTTACGTTTTCCTCGCGCTCATAGGCATCGATTTTTTCGTCGATGTGATCAAAGGCTTCAGTTCGGGCGGCGGCAATCATGCGAATCATCCGCTGAGAGACGTCGATTTCCGCCTCGTACATCTGCGGAAGATAGACGGCTTCCACGCCGTCAATCGGCACGCAGATAAGCTCCCGGCGAATCAGCAGCGCCCAAGCGCTGTGTCGATCAGGCCTTCGTCCGCGCCCAGAAGCGCCGCGGCCTGAAAAAGCAGCGTGGCGCGGGGGAGATAGACATGCCCGGAAACCGCCGCGGCATTGGAAAGGGCATAGCGAAGGCCGCTGTTGAGCCGTTCAGGGGCGTTTTTGTCAATGCCTATGGCCAGGGCAATGCGGTCAGCCGTCTTAAAGCCGATACCGGTAACTTCGTCTACCAGCCGATAGGGGTTGCTCTGAAGGACGTCCTGCGTCCGCTCGCCAAAGCGGCGGTAGATCTTCAAGCACAGCGCCGGAGGAATGTCGTACTTTTGCAGGAACATCATGGTGTTGCGCATCTCCATTTGCTCCTGAAAGGATTCGCCGATCATGGCCGCGCGCTTGGGGCCTATGCCGTCCACCTCGGTCAGCCGCTCCGGCTCGCTTTCGAGCACGTCCATAACTCGCAGCCCGAAATGCTGTATAAGCAGTTTGGCCGTCGCCGGGCCGATGCCTTTAATCAGCCCGGAAGCCAGATAGCGCTCCATGCCCGTTCGGGTGGCCGGCATGATTGATTCGCACTGGCTGACCTTGAGCTGACGGCCATATTCGGGATGATCGACCCATTCGCCGCTCAGGCGAACATGCTCGCCCGCGGCGACAAAGGGCATAACGCCCACGTCGCACAGCTCGACCCCGCCAAAGGAGCAATGCAGCACCGTCCAGCCGTTTGTTTCGTATCGAAAAGTAATATCTTCAA
>CAYOTH010000465.1:0-1640 GCA_964406835.1 uncultured Oscillospiraceae bacterium | reverse complement strand
CAACAAGGTCGTCTGGACGATCTTCATCTCCGTTGTTGTCTCCACGGCTGATTTCCTGCTGCTGCAGAAGCGCCGCGTTGACATGAGCACGCTGATCGAGGAGGGCCGCGAATCCATCGAGATGAGCACGGAGTGGCGCTTCTGGAAGAAGGAGTACTGGAGCGACTTTAAGCTCATCAAGCCCACGATCAACGTAACCGTTATCGTCGGCGCGCTGAGTCTGATGATGCTCAACATCGGCGCGAACATCTCCTTTGGCGGCATCACCGCCAGCATTGCGGGAACGGCGCAGAACTTCGACCACCTCTCCATCATCAACTCTCTGGCCGATATTCCCAGCGCGCTCTTCGGCGGCCCGCCTATCGAGGCCATCATCTCCGGTACGGCCGGCGCTCCCTGGCCGGTTGCCTGCGGCGTGGTATTCATGCTGGTCACTGGCATTCTGGTTCTGCTGGGTCTGGTCAGCCGTCTGGGCAAGTATCTGCCCTCTCAGAGCATCTCGGGCTTCCTGTTCATCATCGGCCTGCTGATGACCTTTGCCCCCAACCTGGCCACTGTGACCACCTGCGACAATTCCATGAGCGGCTACATCGCCCTGGGCGTAACAGCCTGGTCGAAGAACCCCTTCCTGGGCATGGTCGCCGGTATTCTGGTTCGCTATCTGGGCGCTTTCGTGGGCCTGGCCTAAGGAGGACGCTGCCATGCAGAAAACCTGGCCTGAAACCCATCGCGTTTATCTTTCGCCCGATTGCCCGGTGGATCTGCCTCTGCTGGACATCGGCGACGGCTTCCGCATTTATTCCTTCGACATGACCGGCGAAGCGGCTTGGAACCGGGCTGCGGCCACCGAGCTGAAAAAGAAGTTGGCGGCCTATGACTTCGACGGTTTTGTCACCGTACAGACCAAATCCTGCGGCCTGGCTCAGGCCATCTCCAGCGATTATCCGCGTTATCTGGAGCTGCGCAAGAGCCGCAAGAGCTTCATGATCGACCCCAAGGGCGTTTCCGTGCAGTCGATCACCACGCACGGCAAGCAGGAACTGTGGATTGGCCGCGAAAAGTACGAGGCCTTCCAGGGCAAAAAGCTCTGCTTCCTGGACGACGTCGTTTCCACCGGCGGCACCATCGAGGCCGTGCTGGCGCTGGCCAAAGAAATCGGCATCGAGATCACCGTCATCGCCTGCGCGCTGACTGAGGGAACGCCCCGTACCGAGTACAACGGCATTCCGATTGTCTCGCTGGATCACATTCCCCTGCCTGGCGCCGACAAATAATTCCCTTTAACACACTCAAAGGACGTGCATGCCTGCCATGCGCGTCCTTGTTTTTGTCCCTTCTCTTTAACGCGAAAACAAATTAAACGCCATACCGCGTACAACCATTTCATGCATAATGATAGTCGTTGTATTGGTTCTCCGGCGGCATGATAGGCCGCGTCCCTGCCCTGCAAGAAAGGATGTTCAAATGCTCAGCTTAAAAAACATCGTCAAAACCTACCAGGTCGGCGATACATCCGTCCCGGCGCTCAACGGCATCAGCCTTGATTTCCGCAAGAGCGAGTTTGTCTCGATCCTGGGCCCCTCCGGCTGCGGCAAAACCACGCTGCTCAACATCATCGGCGGCCTGGATCAGTACACCAG
>CAYOTH010000464.1:0-1652 GCA_964406835.1 uncultured Oscillospiraceae bacterium | reverse complement strand
GATGAGCGCGGCATGGAGCGCATCGCGCAGGGCGGGTGCGCCGCCGCCGGACAGCCCGGCAAAGAGCGCGTCGATCGTTCCTTCGTGGCCGGCGGCCAGACGCCGAACCTGAGCGGCCACGCGCTTTACCGCATTGTCCACGCCCAGATCGGCGGCATTGCTGCCGGGGCCGGTCATGCGGGCGAGCACAGCGCCGCTGTTTTGGCAGAGCACCAGCTCGTTCTTGGTGCCGCCTGCATCAATGCCGATAATCATAGCGAAGAACCTCCCTGTTTAAGTGTTTTGTTCAAGCGTTTTTTAAAGCGCTTTCAGGTCGATCACCGACAGCGCCGCGCCGCGGAAGCTGGGCTTGATGAGCGCGCTGTAGATGACATAAAGCTTTCCGTCTGCCTCGCAGGCCACGGGATAGGTCCATTCGGAGCCGTAGAGCAGATCGGGCGAGCGATTTTCCTCGAGGATGATGCCCACGTCGAAGATCATGGTGTTCGGGCGCGAGAAGAACGCGGCCAGCCGGTTTCGGCGCGGATAGGCCTCGTCGGCGAGTTTCTCCGGCGGGAAGAGGTTGCCGATGACGTAATGTCGGCCGTCTGTCAGCGTGCCGGAATAGATTTTTGCGTTGCCGAAGGGAATATCGTGCGCCATGGGGGCGCTCCAGGTTTCACCCTCGTCGTGCGAGACATAGATCAGCGGCACGCGGCGCTCGTCGTCCCGGCAGAACATATAAATATCCTCGTCCTGCACGATAGCGGACAATTCGGGATGCACGAGCTGTGAGCCGTCGGGCAGCGTGCCGTCTGGCTGGATGCGGACGAGCCGCCATTCAGCGTTGATCTTTCCGGAATCGGAAATCAGCACGGCAGGCGTGTTGGGGAAGCCGTCCATTTCGGCAATGCGGCCGGGCAGCATGAGCTTGCCGCTTTTGAGGCGATAGACGTTCGTGTTGAGCTTGAAGGGGATGGGGCGCGACCAGAGCAGCTCAAAGCGCTCCGTCTCCTCATTATAAATGAACAGATCGAACGCATGGATGTGATCGGGCGCGACCATTTCGTTCATTAAAAGATAGAGCTTGTCCTCGCAGATTCCGTACACCGGCGGGCAATAGAGGATTTTTCCGCTCTCGTCGCGGGCAAGCACCTCGATGTTCGTCCATGTTTTGCCGCCGTCGCGGGAACGTTTGCCGCGGATTGGCGTGTCGCCATAAAGCTCTGTCGCGGGGCAGTTGTACCACGCGGCGAACAGCGTGCCGTGATATTCGATGACGGCGGCCTCGTGCAGAAAGCTGTAGAGCGCCGTGGGGTAGGCGACTTGATGGGTTTTAACGCAGGCGGGGCGCGTCAGGCGATCGGTATCGACGCCATCAAGCAGCGTCATCTGCTCGAGCAGGCCGTCAAGCGCGCGATCCTGCGCCCGATAGAAGGGAAAATCCATGAAAAAGCCCCCTCTTTTGTTTTCAAATAAGGGCGGAGGCCGTGACCGTCAGAACCGGGGAAACGGCGTCCGCCAAACGAGCTTAAAGTTTCAGAGAAAGAGTGTGCAGCCGGCCGCGCGAAAGCCTTCGATCATTTCATCGAGTTTTTCGCGCGAAACATGGAACATTTCCTCCAGGCAGGCAAAGCAATACAGCTTTGTCGTGGCGCGGTTGATGAGCTTGC
>CAYOTH010000463.1:0-1663 GCA_964406835.1 uncultured Oscillospiraceae bacterium | reverse complement strand
GCATGGAGCCGCCGGTAAAGTCAATGCCGGCGTTGAGACCCAGGCCGCACAGCGACAGAATCAGGGCGACTGCGATGATGGCCACGGGAAGGAGCAGGTGCATACGAAGGCTTTTGGTGAAAAACTGCTTTTCCATTGAATGCGTCCCCCTTTCTTAGCGAGTCCAGAGCTTGGTGTTCTTAATGCCCAGACCGGCCGCCTGCCTGAGCAGGAAGCGGGTGATGAACACGGAGGAAATCATCGAGGCGACAACGCCGATAAAGAGCGTTACGGCGAAGCCCTTGACCGAACCGGTGCCGAAGTACATCAGAACCAGCGCGGCGATGATGGTGGTCACGTTCGAGTCGATGATGGAGGACAGCGCGTTCTTATAGCCGCGCTGGCAGGCCGATTCGATGGAACGACCGCCCTTGAGCTCCTCACGCAGGCGCTCGAAGATGATGACGTTGCCGTCCACGGCCATGCCGATGCCCAGCAGGATACCCGCGATGCCCGGCAGCGTGAGCTGAACGCCCGGAACCAGCGCCAGCGCATAGAAGACGATGATGATGTAGATGCACAGCGCCATATCGGCCACCACGCCCGGGACGCGATAGACGGCGATCATGAACAGCATGATCAGGATGACGCCGATGATGCCGGCCAGAACAGAGCTGTCCAGCGCGCCGATGCCCAACGTCGGGGAGACGACGCTGCTCTCAATCAGCGAAATATCCAGCGGCAGTGCGCCCGAGAGAATCAGGTTGGCCGTCGTCTGAGCATCCTCGATGCTGGAGAAACCGGTGATGATGCCCGAGCCGCCGGTGATGGCACTTTGGATGGTGGGGGCGGTCAGCACGCTGCCGTCCAGCTCAATAGAGAGCACCTCGCCGATGTGCGAGCCGGTGTAATCGGCAAAGATCTTGGAACCCTCGTCATCCAGCTCGAAGGCGATGATCGGGGCGTTGCCGTTCTCGGTATCATAGGCCGGAGACGCCTTTTTGATGCTCTGGCCCTCGAGAATGACGTTGCCGTCGGGATCGACGAACGTCAGATGAGCCGGCGTGCCGACGATGTTCAGAATTTCGTTGGGGTCGTCAACATCCGGAATCTCGATGCGGATGCGGTCGCTGCCCTGGGGGGTAACAGTGGCTTCGGTATAGCCCTGGGCGGTCAGTCGATTGACCATAACGGTGACAGTGGCATCTCTCAGCGTGTCAAAATCCTCTACGGAGCTGTCACCCTGATAGACGGCGTAGATGCCGCCGCGCAGGTCAAGGCCCAGACTGACGGCGCTGCCCACCGGCTTGACGATGTACTTGCCCACGGTCAGGCCATTGATGGCCAGCAGGCCCACCAAAACGATGAGCACCAGCGTGACGCAGAGCGTTACCAGACTTTTTGTCTTCATTCTCTTCCTAATCCTCCCCGTCGTGGCACGCCCGGTCCGCGATCGGGTATGCGCAACAGTTTTATACAATTGTGTATTATACGATGCTAAGTTTCATTCGTCAATATCCCAAACGATAAATTATTAAATTTGTTAAAATTGAGCCGGGTAACTATTGTGCTTTCCGTGCGAAACCGAATGGGCCGAACGGCCGTCTTAGAAGAAGACGGCCGCAGCCCGTCAAAAAAGGTCGCAAAAAGCGGCCTTTTCTGATATAATAGAGGCGGTTATAAT
>CAYOTH010000462.1:0-1678 GCA_964406835.1 uncultured Oscillospiraceae bacterium | reverse complement strand
ATCCAAAAGCGCCTTAGATGAAAGGGTCGAACCGATAGCCGCGCGGCTGAGCGGCTCGCGCACATCGCTGAAATAGAGCATGGGGTTGCCGCCGGTGTAGGCGATCAGCGTATCGGCCTCCTCGGTTTCCTGCTGAAGACGGCGCACCTCGGCCATATCCGAGGACGGCATCAGCGCGCCAATCAGCTCACGGCCCAGCTCGGTCACAGCCAACGCCGCCAGTCGTTCACGGATTTTGGTGTATTCAAGCACGCGAAGATTTCGTTCCTTCACGGCATTTCCCTCCTTTACAGGGACTTGTTCATGGACAATTGTTCATCAAACAGACGACGAAAACAGACAACGAAGCGGCTTATTCGACGCCCCTGAAATAGTGGCCGGTGGTCGAATTTTCCTGAGAAAGCGCTTCCCAGTCGGCCTCCCCACGAATATCTCCGCCGTCCAAGGCCAGACGATGCAGCCTGGTGATCAGGCGCGCGCGCTCAACCGTCTCGTCGGTCATCACCAGACGCCAGCTGGCCGCCTCAGGCAGCTTGCCCGCGTGGCGCAAAAGCATCATCGGCAGGCTGTTCATCAGCTTGAGCACACAGCCCACCTCGCTTTTTTGCCTTCTCAGCGGGAAGGCCGCGCCCGTGCGGTCAATCAGCCGGTGCGCGTTGGCGTGCTGCCCGGCCGCCACGCCGTCGCAGCGGTGGCAGGCCTCATGCGTGCCGCCGTTTTGAGCCCGCAGCGGACAATGGCGCAACGCCATAAGCTGCATTCGCCCATAGACAATCAGCTCGCGCCGCCCGCCCGCGCCCAGATCGCGAATTTCGCGGGCATTTAATTCAATCGAAGGCGTATAGGCGCGCACGTCCTCAGCCATGTAAAAGGCCAGCGCCCGGCGGTTGGCCAGGTTCAGTCCGGCGTCCAGCTCCAGGGGCTGCCCACCCCAGTCCAGCGACAGCTGACCGGGGTTTGAAATCAGCACCGCGCTGATTCGGTCCATGTTGTCGTGCGCCCATTCGCACAAAAGGCCCAGCGTTTCGCCGCTCATCGTGGCCGGCAGCGCCAACACGAAGTGGAAATCCGTTCCGGCTGCCGCTGCGTCCAAACCGGCGGTCGTGATGTCCTCGGGCAGGAAGATCGCCTCGTCCGCGCCAGCCTCCAGCGCCGCCTTCAGCACGGCAAAATCGGAAGCCTGAACGCGCAGCGCCGTCCCCCGGGGAGGCTCCTCATCGACCGACGGACAGGCCGGGGCGCTTTTCAGCGTCTTTTTGCAGCCGCGCAGCGCTTCAATGCGCTTTTGACTCAGCTCGGCCAGCGCCTCGCGCCGCAGTTCGTTGAGCATCGAGGCCGACAAAAAGGCCTGCGGATCGACGTCCAGCATCAGATCGATGAACTCATAAGGCACGCCACCGGTCTTCATCAGTTGCGCGCGCACGCGGCTCTCGTCCGCGCCCCGGGCCGTCGCCTGCTGGACGACATCGCCCTCGCGCGTCACGCTCTGTGCGCCGGCCATGACGCTCAGGCGCGCCTGCTCGCCCACATGCGCCCGAAGAAAGCCGCTCAAATACTCGGCGCGGTGTTCGCCGTTCACGCTCTCGTGCGCCGCCTTCATCTGCTCGTCGCTGATCAGCCGCCAGAGCAGCGCGCCGGGCCGGGCGCCATCGGGCGTGCGCGCCCCCACGGTCTGCCC
>CAYOTH010000461.1:0-1679 GCA_964406835.1 uncultured Oscillospiraceae bacterium | reverse complement strand
CATCAGCACATTGCGGCATTCGAGAATCTTTTCCTTATCTTCGACCTTGCGCAGCGCGTTGGCGGCGATCACATCGGCCAGAACATCCGGGTTGGTTTCGCCCTCGACAATCTGAACCAGTTCGCCGGAAACATGCCCGCGCTCGCGGGAAAGCAGCGTAAAGAGCGTCTTGGCGCGCTCGGCATGGCCGACCAGCTCCATATGATCGCCGTCCATGTCGCTTTCCACCGTCACAAAATGTCCCGTCCAGTGGCTCTTTTCGTCCACCATATCCAGCAGCAGCGCGCGCTGTTCGCCTTCGCACACCAGCCGCATAACCTCTTCGCTCGTGGGCATGACATGGCGCACTCTGGCCACCGTACCCATCGTATAGAGATCCTCGCGCGCAGGCTGCTCGCAATTGACATTGCGCTGCGCCACGAGCAGCAGCCGCTTGTCGGTCTCCATCGCCGCTTCCAGCGCGGCCAGGGAACGATCGCGCCCCACATCAATAAAAATCGTCGTATTGGGGAACACCGCCAGCCCACGCAGCGGCAAAAGCGGCAGCGACCCCTGTATCTGATTCAATTCTTCCAACGTCAGTATCCTCCCAGAGCGTAGGGGGCCTTTCAAAATTGAAGCACACCCATGATATAATTCGACATTCTCGTCTATTATACAATCACTTGTGTCAAAAATCAAGCATTGCCCGATCACACAGGCAAACAATTTGTGGCCGCGCCGCCGTTTTTTAGGCCCTTTCTTCTAAATTAAAACGCGCATTCTTCCCCAAAGAGCGCCGATTTTCGGCGAAAGGCCGCGCGCTGCAATCGACCAAAGCATCGGCATGTTAAATTTCGATCATCACTCGTTTTGTGCCTTCGATTTTACGCGATCAAGCAAAGCGGAAAATCGCCTGATAAATCCGATCGTTTGGAGCATCATAAAAAACCCAGCGGAGTCCAACGCTTCAATGCGGCAGCCCAGACGCCGCTTGAGAGAAAAAGACTTATCCGTCATTCCCCTCGCAGAAACCATGCAATCAAATAAAATCAGAAAGATACCAAACAAAAAACGGCCTCTGCCTCCTTTAATTTGGGAAGCAAAGGCCGCGCCTGCTTTAATGCCTATAGATTGGAAAGCGCTTTGAATCAGTCGGCGTACAGTGTCGCGCGCCCAGCGTCGTATTCCGTGTTCCACCAGACGTTATCGGAAAGCGCCGTGCCCTCGTTGACCTCGGCCCAGCTCAGCGCCGCGTAGCCGCAGAAAGTGCTGAAATCGCTGCTGAGCAGCACCAGCGCCATCACATCGTCGCTCGTCGGCTCGCTGATCGGAATGGCCATCAGCCACATGGTGCTCACCGCCTCATAATAGCAGACGGCCACCTCGGTCTGAACGGTCTCGGCGCTCAGAAGCGGCAGATAATCCTTGACAAACTGAAGAAAGGCCTCATCCGACTGATCGTCCGATGCATAGGAAAAGGCCAGCTTCTCCAGCGCCAGGCCGGTATCGCCCTGCGCCAGCGCATAAAGCGCGTCCTTGGCCCGCATAAAGCACTGATCCTGCGGCGTCATTTCCGCCAGAGCCGTTGTCCCCAGCAAAAGAATGCACAGCACCAGCGCCATCATTTTTTTAATCATAATCCTCGCCCCCGCAATCCTGCTTTCAAAACTGTTTTTATGACGCTCTTCGCGCCGGAT
>CAYOTH010000460.1:0-1689 GCA_964406835.1 uncultured Oscillospiraceae bacterium | reverse complement strand
ATGTTAATGCGCACGGCTTCACCAAGTCCTCGCGCTTCAAGCTGTTTGGCTACAAGGTCTTTAAGTATGTCACCTTCACGGCGCTGGCCTTCTATGCGCTGGCCAAGAGCTATTCCTTCTTCACCGGCGCCAACGGCCTGGACAGCCACATTCCGCTGGGCACGCCCGGCGCCATTCTCTCGGCGGGGCTGATCCTGCCCCTGAACATCGCCGTCGGCGCGATCGTCGCCTGGACGATGTACAGCTTCTACACGCTCTTCCGGAAAGGGGATTTTTAAATCATGCTTGAAAGTCTTCTGAGAAATCCGTATGAAATTGCCGCCATCATTCTCTTCGGCATCGGCTTCACCTCGCTGATGCTTCAAAAGAACATGATTAAAAAAATCATCGGCTTTGGCATGATGGACAGTGCGATTTACCTCTTTCTCGCGGCCAAGGGCTATATCGAGGGCCGCAAAGCGCCCATCGTGGTCAATGGTGTCACCGACATGGCCGCCTACATCAACCCCATTCCCAGCGGCCTGGTGCTGACCGGCATCGTGGTCTCCGTCAGCGTCACCTCGCTCATGCTGGCGCTGACCGTGCGCCTCTACCGGCGCTATCACACGCTGGACATCGATGAAATTACGGTACTTGCCCGAAAGGAGGAGAACTGATTGGATTATTTCTGGCAGAATATTCCCTTCTTCTGCATCTTGCTGTGCATCGCCTCGGCCTCCTTTACGTCGATCATGCCCCGCCGCGCCGCACGCACGGCCTGCCTGTTCGTCGTCAGCGCCGTTCTGGTGATGAGCGTGACCCTGCTTGGCTACGTCGCCTCCTTCGGTACGTCCTATACCTTCATGATGGGTCACTTCCCCGCGCCCTGGGGTAACGAAATCCGCATCGGGCTATTGGAAGTCATCACGGCCATCGCTTTTTCGACCATCATGCTGCTCTCCATACTGGGTGGCCTTGACCAGGTTGGCGAGCACGTCTTCGAGGATAAGCAGAACCTGTACTACATCATGCTCGAACTGCTCATGGCGGCGCTGCTGGCTCAGGTTTACACGAACGACCTGTTCACTGCCTACGTTTTCGTCGAAATCATGACGCTGTCGGCCTGCGCGCTGATTGTGGCCCGCTCCAAGGGCCGCACGCTGGTGGCCGCCACGCGCTATATGATTATGAATCTGATGGGCAGCGGCCTGTTTCTCTTGGGCCTGTCCTATCTCTATGTCCTGACCGGTCATCTGCTCATGAGCAACATCCAAACGCAGGTTGCCGAGCTGGCCGCCTCCGGGGAACACGCCCGCGCGCTGACTGTGACCATCGCGCTGATGAGCATCGGCCTGGCCATCAAGAGCGCGCTTTTCCCCTTCCACACCTGGATCCCCGATGCCTACGGCTACTCGACGCCCACCTCCTCGGCGGTGCTCTCCAGCCTGGTATCCAAGGGCTACATCTTCCTGCTGATTAAGATCTTCTACCGCGTTATCGGCATGGATGTCATTACCCAGACGCGCATCCACGACGTGCTCTTCGTCTTCGGCCTGTTCGGCATCATCATGGGCTCGGTCAGCGCCATTCGCGAAAAGGACATCCGCCGCATGGTCTCCTTCTCCTCCGTCGCCCAGATCGGCTATATCTACATGGGCATCGGCATGGGCTCGGAGGCCGGTATGGTAGCCGCCATCTTCCATCTCTTCG
>CAYOTH010000459.1:0-1698 GCA_964406835.1 uncultured Oscillospiraceae bacterium | reverse complement strand
GCAGGGAACACGAGTGGGCTTGCCGCACTCGGCGCAAACGGTCTCGTACATCTCGCGCGGAGCATCACCATTCGCGCGGCTGGCCTTGCGGGCGTCGCGGCAGCTCTTGCAGCGAGTGGGCTCGTTCTGGAAGCCTTTCTCGGCATAGAAAGCCTGCTCACCGGCGGTGAACACAAACTCGTTGCCGCAGTCCTTGCAAACCAGCATCTTGTCTTCGTACATTGGAATTTCCCCCTGCTAAAATTGTGTTTGGCTGTTGGTTTCAGCTGACCTGGTCTTTGACCCCACACTCGCCGGCGGGAGCGTTCGCTCATGAGGCAATGGCCTTCCCACTACTAACCCTCTCAGCATCAAGGCTGGCCGGACTTACTTCTAAGCCGCACCATGCTCACGGGCGCTTTGGCCCGCTTACGTGGATCGTTTCGCCTGCGACTGGCATCGACTTGCAACCACAGACCTGATCTCAACAACCGCGTCTATTATACAACGACTGGCGCAAAATTGCAAGCGATATTTTACCGCTCGTTTACTATTTCCTCAAAATAATGGAGAAATTTTTTTCTCGACGCCGATAAATGCGCGATCCGGCCACTGTCAGCACGTCAATATGCTCGGCTCCGGCCTTTTTAAGCGCCCGGGCGCAGCTGCACGCCGTGCTTCCGGTGGTCAGAACATCGTCGATGAGCAGAACGCGCTTTCCGTCAAAGCAGGCGCGGGCCTCAAAGGCGTCCTTCACGTTTTTCTTCCGCTGCCGAAAGCCCAAACGCGCCTGATGACGGGTGTTGCGCCGCCGAATCAGATCGGTGCAGACGGGAAGATTGAGCCTTTCGCCGATCAGACGCGCCAGCACCTCCGCCTGATTAAAACCGCGCGTCCACTGCCGGTCATAGTGAAGAGGCACAGGCACCAGGCAATCATAGTTGGAAGAATCGATCTTTTTAAAGACATCATCCATCAGGCTGACCAGAAAATCCGCGCAGCGATAGACGCTTTCGTATTTGAGCGCATGAATCAGCCCGCTGACCGGCCGCTCGTAATACAGCGCGAAATAACCGGTCGAAAGGCCGTCGCTTTCCCAATCTGGCCCATGAACGATATGTGCGCCCGGTCGAAGACGCTCAAAGCAGGCCTCGCACAGCCAGTCTCGCTCAAGGCCGCTTAAATCGCCGCAGCCCAGACAGCGGGCGTGGGAAGGGAAGAGCAGCTCGGCCAGAAACGAGAGCGCGATCATACCGGCATCATATCCTTTGCTTCAATCAGGCGGCGGCTCAGCGCGCTGTAGCGCTTCCTGATCTCGTTGTTGCTCACCATGCGCGCAACGCATTGCTCGCGCCCGACCAGCACCACCAGCTTTTTGGCGCGCGTTACGGCAGTGTAGAAGAGATTGCGCGTCATTAAAAGCGGCGGCCAATTCCATACCGGCATGACGACGGCCGGAAATTCGCTGCCCTGGCTTTTGTGAACGGAAACGCAGTAGGCCAGCTCCAACTCTTCGATAACCGTGTCGTCGTATTCGGCGACGCGCTCGTCGTCAAAGGTGACTTCGATGGTATGTTCCTCGGGGTCAATGCCGGTGACATAGCCCATATCGCCGTTAAAGACGCCCTGTCCCTGCTCGGCGTCGCGCGTCCATTCAAGCTGATAGTTGTTGCGCACCTGCATCACCTTGTCGCCGCGCCGGAAGAGCGTTTCGCCGCG
>CAYOTH010000458.1:0-1720 GCA_964406835.1 uncultured Oscillospiraceae bacterium | reverse complement strand
GTCAGCAGGCGCTGCTTAAGCGGCGTGATTGACAGGGTCTGCATGGATGAAGAGACGCCCTTGGCGCCGGGTTTTCGGGTGGTGCGCTATCGCGTGCTGGGCGGCGGAGGCTGTATGCGCTGCTTCAGGCCGGAGAAGATCAGCGTGCTGCAGGACGGCGTTTGGGTAGAAGCCGAGGAAATGTGGGTGGCGATCTATCCGGGCGTTATACCGGGCGGATTGGATGCGCTCGCGCCGCCGTCCATCGGCACAGGGGACGGCGCGGCAACTCAATCGGGACGGAGGCGAGGCCTTTGAGAGGATATCGGAGACGAATCAGGCAGACTGTGACGGATATGCTGTCCCGCGTTCGGCGCAGGACGGTGATGTACATAGGCGGGAGCGACACCTTGCCGCCGCCGCTGACCAAAGAAGAGGAGACGGAGCTTATGGAACAGATGAATGTAAACGAGACGGCTGTGCGCAATGCGCTGATTGAGCATAATCTGCGATTGGTGGTTTATATCGCCCGCAAGTTCGAAAATACGGGCATCGGCATCGAGGATTTGATTTCCATTGGAACGATCGGCCTGATTAAGGCGGTTAATTCCTTTGACCCGACCAAGAACATCAAGCTGGCAACCTACGCTTCGCGCTGCATTGAAAACGAGATTCTCATGGTGCTGCGCCGAAACAGCCGATTGCGCATGGAGGTTTCGCTGGACGAGCCGCTCAACACCGACTGGGACGGCAATGAGCTGCTGCTTTCCGATATTCTGGGCACGGAACCGGATCTGGTGTCCAAGCAACTGGATGCCGACGTAGAAAAGCAGCTGCTTTATCTGGCCATTTCCAAGCTGGGCGAGCGCGAGCAGCGCATCATCAGCCTGCGCTACGGCCTTTGTGGAAAGCGCGAGTATACGCAGAAAGAGGTGGCCGACATGATGGGCATTTCGCAGTTCTACATTTCCCGGCTGGAAAAGCGGATCATCTCTCAGCTGCACGACGCCATGGAAAAAATGGCATGAGGCGGGTATACCGCTTTTCACTTGCGGCAATACTGCAAAAACACGGAGGTGATGCCGCTTTATGGCGCTCAACAAAGTCGAACTGTGCGGAATTAACACCGGCACGCTGCCCGTTCTCAAAAGCGATGAGATGCGGGCGATGCTGGAAAAAATTCACGAGGGGGATGAGGAAGCGAGGCAGCAGTTTATCAATGCCAACCTGAGACTGGTGCTCAGCGTGATCCAGCGTTTTCAGGGACGCAGCGACGATCTTGAGGATCTGTTTCAGATCGGCTGCATTGGCCTGATTAAATCGATTGACCACTTTGACCTGAGCCAGAATGTGCGCTTTTCGACGTATGCCGTTCCCATGAGAGTCTTATGTCGAAAAGCGCCCGGGAGGGCGATTGGGAGGCGAAAAGGGCGCTTTTTCGGGCGTTTCGGGGCCGCGAAAAAAAATCTAAAAAAGTTGAAAAAACCTATTGACAAACTAAGGGGTGAGTGCTATAATAACAAACGTTGTGAGCGACACGGCGAAAACGAAACGCCGATCACGACAGGGTATCTGGGTGTAGCGCAGTTTGGTAGCGTGCTTGAATGGGGTTCAAGAGGCCGGAAGTTCGAATCTTCTCACCCAGACCACGAAAAAGCGAATGATCGATTTGATTATTCGCTTTATATGGGGCATTAGCACAGTTGGTAGCGCGCAACGTTCGCATCGTTGAGGTCAGGGG
>CAYOTH010000457.1:0-1728 GCA_964406835.1 uncultured Oscillospiraceae bacterium | reverse complement strand
GTGAACATAGAATCATTTTAAGGAGGACATTCCCATGAAGAAACTGTCCCGCATGCTGGCGCTGGTTATGGCGCTGGCGCTGTGCCTGGGCGCTTTTCAGGCCGTTGCGACGGCGGAAGAGCTGTCTGAGGTCAATCTGGTCTACTGGTGCGGCGCGAACCCGGATCAGAAGGACTCCGAAATGGTGCTCACCGAGATGAAGAAGATCGCGAAGGACGCCCTGAATGTCAATCTTGACATGGTTATCGTGGCGACCAGCGAAATTAAGGAAAAGTTCAACAAGGCCATGGCTGCTCAGGAGCGCATCGACCTAGTCTGGACGGGCTATGTGCAGTCTATTCAGGAACTGGTCAACCTGGGCGCGCTGCAGCCGCTGGATGACCTGATGGAGCAGTACGGTCAGGATCTGATCGCCTCTCTGGACGAGCGTCTGCTGGACGCCCATCGTCAGGCCGACGGCAAGCTGTATCAGTTCCCCGCCTGGCAGGGCATGGTCGGCGGCCGCGCCGCTCTGTACATCCCCAAGGACGTTGTTGATGCCACCGTCGGCGAAGCCTGGATGGGCGAGCTGGAGCAGCTGATGTACGAGAACTATCGCACCTACAGCGCCGAAGCCGTGCACGCCGTGTACGACAAGTTCGAGGAGCTGCTCGCCGCGGCGAAGGAGGCCGGCAAGCTGGGCCTGGGCTACAACATCGGCTACACGCTGGGCTGGTGGAACAAGGCTGTGACTGGCGTCGGTTCCTATGGCCGCGTTGCGTTCGGCGATGACACCTTCACCGTTATCCCCAGCACCGAGAACGTCATCGATCTGACCGTGCGAGAGATCATGGCCGACTGGTATGAAAAGGGCTACATCCGCGAGGATATCGCCTCTGTTGATACTTCTGTTGAAGACTGGACCCGTGGCTGGATGGAGCCGGTCAGCGATCAGTGCTACATCAACTATAGCCACAACGGCTTCACCGATGACCTGAGCAAGGAAATGGCCGGCTTCGATAAGGAGCTGTACGCCATCCACTGCCAGCCCGCCTGTGAAACCACGCTGGGCCAGGCGACCGGTACCTCCATCCCCTACACGGCGAAGGAGCCCGAGCGCGCCATGATGTTCATGAACTGGCTGGTCACCAAGGACGAGAAGGCCATTGAGTTCTACAACCTCTACTCCTACGGCATCGAAGGCACCCACTACGAGTGGAACGAGGACCACACCGAGATCACCGTCTTCGGCGGCGCCGGCCAGGCCTCTGCGGACTTCGACTGGGGTCAGCGCCCGTGGATGATGGGCACGCTGCTCAACGCCTATTCCTGCGCTGTTTACCCGGCCAACTACTATCAGGAGCTGATTGCGTTGCAGGAGGATGCTTACACCTCGCCGCTGCTGGGCTTCAACTTCGACTACAGCGATGTTGAGACCGAGTACAACCTGCTGGCTGCCATCAACACCGAGTACGGCGACATGCTGAGCCAGGGCTACCTGGGCAAGGCTGGTCTCGCGGCCAAGCAGCAGGAGTACATCGACAAGATGAACGCCGCCGGTTTGCAGACTGTGGTTGATGCCATTCAGGAGCAGGTCACCACGTTCGTCACCGAGAAGGGCCGCACCTGGTAATCAACGGATTCATCATGCCTGAGGGTTTTCTCAAGCCGTCTGCCGCGAAAGAGGCAGGCGGCTTCAGCCTGTCAAAAAAGGTCGCAAAAAGCGGCCTTTTCTGATATAATAGAGGC
>CAYOTH010000456.1:0-1732 GCA_964406835.1 uncultured Oscillospiraceae bacterium | reverse complement strand
GTATATAATAGGTTCGTATCGAATGTATGGTACACAACACTGCCCGGACGGGTTTGTCAGAAAGAGCCATGAAGCGCGTTCGCTTTCGTGTCCCTTTCTGACAGGCCGGTGCCGGTACGAAAGGAATGGCTTTTATGGGCAAATCGGCAACGCAAGTTATCAATCGTCCGAAGCGCAAGAGCATCTTCCGTGACACTGCCAGCTGGGAGCTGCTGCTGCTGTGCATCCCCGCGCTGGTGGGTTACATCATGTTCTGCTATGTCCCGATGGTCAGCGGCGTGGTTCTTCCCTTCAAGAACTACAAGTTCGCCAAGGGCATCTTCGGCAGTCCCTGGTGTGGCCTCAAGAACTTTGAGGTCATCCTCAAGAACGCGCAGATGGCGCGCATTATGCGCAACACCGTTCTTTACAGCATCTGGTTCATGATTATTGGCCCGGTGGTCAATATCATCTTCGCGCTTTTGCTGTTCGAAATCAAGAACCGCGGCGCGCTCAAGTTCTACCAGACGGTCATCACCTTCCCGAACTTCATGTCCATGGTCGTTGTCGGTTTCATCACCTACGCCGTCCTGGCTCCGAAGATGGGCGTTCTGGATCAGGCGATCCGCGCCTTTGGCGGCACGCCGGTGGACGTCTACATGGAAGCCAAGTACTGGCCGGGCATTCTGACGTTCGTTAACGTCTGGAAGGGCGTCGGCATGGGCTCGATGATGTACTTCGCCTCGCTGATGGCCATTGACGTTTCTCTCTACGAGGCGGCCAAGATCGACGGCGCGAACCGCTGGCAGCAGACCTGGTACATCTCCCTCACGCACCTGATCCCCATGGTCTGCATCTTCACCATTCTGGCCTGCGGCAGCATCTTCAGCGGCTCGTTCGACCTGTTCTTCAACATCCCGCGTAACGTCGCCGTGCTGTACGAGACCACCGATATTCTGAACACCTACGTCTACCGCATGCTGCAGGCGGGTACCTACACGCAGGGCGCGGCCGTCGGCTTCTTCCAGTCGATTGCCGGTCTGATCCTGGTTGTGGCGACCAACCTGATCGTGCGCAAGATTTCTCCGGAAAATTCGCTGTTCTAAGAGAAAGGAGTTCAGAAACATGGCTACGAAAAAACGCTCGGTTGACATGCACATGGTATGCATTCACCTGTTCTTTATTCTGGTCTCGCTGCTGTTTATTCTGCCGATGCTGCTGGTTGTCTCTATTTCGTTCTCCAGCGAGTATTCGGTTGTCAACCTGGACGGCTTCAGCCTGATTCCCAAGGAGTTCTCCCTGGGCGCTTACAAGCTGGCCTTCAAAAACCCCAAATCGGTTATCGACGGTTACAAGATCACCATTGCCCAGTCCTTCCTGGGTACCTTCACCAGCATGGTTGTCGCGGGCATGGCCGCCTATCCGCTTTCCCGCAGCAACTTCCGCTTTAAGACCCCGGTGACCTGGATCATCTTCTTCACGATGCTCTTCGGCGCGGGCATGATCCCCAACTACATCGTGCTGACCAAGTACTATCACCTGGGCAACAGCTTCTGGATTTACATCCTGCCCGGCTTCATGGGCGGCGCGTGGAACACCATGGTGTACCGCACCTTCTTCCGCGGCCTGCCGGAATCGCTGTTTGAGGCGGCGAAGATCGACGGCGCCAAGGAGCTGACCATCTTCTTCCGCATCGTTGTGCCGCTGTCCACGCCGGTGTTCGCCTCGCTGGGCTTCATGATGCTGGTGGGCA
>CAYOTH010000455.1:0-1736 GCA_964406835.1 uncultured Oscillospiraceae bacterium | reverse complement strand
GTGCTCTTCTAAAGGGTGGTTTTATCGTAAGCGGACAGCCGCGCCTTCGTCCACCAAACGGACGCAGGCGCGGCTATTTTTGACTTTATCGCACGTCAAAGGAGAACAGGTGGCATTGCTCGGATCCCCAGGTTTCGGTGGGGATTAGGCGAAGGGCGGTGTATTCGCCGCTGATATCGCGGGCATAGAGACGCTGGTGGTTTTCGTGCTCGTCAATCAGCAGATCGATCTGTCCGTCGGCGCGCACGCCCTCAATGCGGAAGGCGCGCAGCATGGTGGTGGGGATATAGCCGTCTGGCCAATTGAGCGGGCGGTTGTGCAGCATGTTGCGGTTGCGCTTGCGCTCGCATTCGGGCAGCGTGAGGCGGTTCAAGTCGCTGTCGAAGATGATTCGCACATGCGAAAGCGTTTCGGGCCGGTCGAAGACATAGCTTATGGCCTCGCCCAGCGGCACAGTGGCGCCGTTGTCCGCATCGCCGATCGAGCGATCCAGGCCGTTGCGCAGGTTCTCGGCGTCGGGCGCGCTGCATTCAAGGCGGGCGCGGCGGGTCAGCTCGGGAATATCGCGCCGGTTGAAGGGCAGATAGCTGTCGTCCTCCATGAGCGTCTGCTTCAGCTCATGCAGATGGTGCTCGTAAACGCCGCGGGGCGTGGTGTCCTCGCGCACGGCGATCGAGGCGGCGGTGCCGACAGCCTGGCCGATAGTGGCGCAGGTGGCCATGACGCGGGTGGAGCTCATGGCGGTGTGTGTCACGGAGATGTTGCGCCCGGCGAACATGAGGTTTTCAATGTCGGCGGAATACATGCTGCGGTAGGGAATGCCATAGGGAGAGGGGGCTGGGTGAAAGACGGTCGGCGGTTCGCTGGCGCGGAAGCCTGCCGGGTGGTGGTCGTCCATGGACCAGCCGCCATAGGCGACCAGATCGTCAAAGCGGCCTTCGGCGCGCACGTCGTTTTGCGTCATGACGTAATCGCCGATATAGCGGCGGCTTTCGCGCTTGCCAGGGAGGATACCCATCCAGTCCAGCTGCCAGTATTTGTGCTTTTCGCGGCAGGAGGGGTCGTTTTTGACGAAATCCCAGATGCCGTAAGCAATGCGCAGCAGTTCGTCGCGCAGCCATTCGGTGTCGGCAATGGAATCGTATTCGCCGCCCAGCTCCAGATACCAGAAGTTTTCGCCCAGGCCGCTCAGGTCAGGCACGCGGTAGGGCAAATCTTCCTTTGTATAGTGATAGGCCCACTTGGGCGGCGTAAAGCCGCAGGGGCGGCTCTCTTCGCGCGCCTGAATCATGCAGCTCATGCCCATGGTCTTTTTGTCAGCGACTTCGGGCGCAATGTCCTCGCCGAATTCTTCGCGTCCCTCGCGTCCCATGCGGAAGCGCGCGCCGGTCAGCGGAGCCAGCACGCTGTCGCCCGAGCAGTCGGCAAAGAGCCGGGCCTCGACCACCTGCCAGGTCTGCGTGGTCATCTGCCAGCCCTTGACGGAGGTGATGCGCTGTCCGTCCATGGTGCAGTCGGTACAGCTGCAATTTAGCAGCAGCGTGATGTTGTCGTTATAGGCGGCCATTTCATACATGATGCCATCCCAGATCGAATAGTTTTTGTTGGGATTGCGATAAAGGTTTTCAAGCATCAGCTCTTCGACCAGGCCGGTTTCCCGGTTGTTTTCACCTTGCGCGCCGCACACCCACATGCGGATTTCGCTGGAGGCGTTGCCGCCCAGCATGGGGCGCTCC
>CAYOTH010000454.1:0-1742 GCA_964406835.1 uncultured Oscillospiraceae bacterium | reverse complement strand
ATCAGCGAGGGCGATGGCAAGTACGTCATCAACGCCGATGCGTGCGTGAGCTGCGGCTCCTGCGCGGAGACCTGTCCCGTTGGCGCTCCCGAAGAGGAATAATATTTTTCGTCTTCACGAAAAACCCGGCTCATGCAGCCGGGTTTTGTCTTTATAGGGCGATAAAACAATATGGCGCGCTTTTTCTGTGAAGAAGGCTCGTAAAAATTACGAAAGAATTGCAGAATTAATTCGATACCAGCAATTGTCAGGTGCGAAATTGCAGGACTTTTTTAATACACGTCGAATTTATGCAATGCCAGTACATACAGGAGGGCATACCAATGGTTTTTCAATTGCACATTCGATCAACGAAAATACACTTTGCACGCAGACTTCTCAGCCTGATCGTGGCGCTGATGCTGCTGCTGAATTTGACGGGATGGGGGATGCAAACGGCATCGGCGGCCAGCGATGGCATGATTCGCGTCAAGCTCAGCCGTTTGGGTTCGCCTTCATCCATTGCTTTTAAGACCAGCGGCGGCTACAGTGTTGCCGGCGAGCGGATTGCCTCGGGCAGCACGCTGAAGGTGGCGCTATCCTCAGGCAGCCTGACGCTGACCTCGGACGGAAAAACGCTGGCCACAGGCACGACGATCACCGTGGCGCGCACGGACAAGGGAACAGGCTGCGGCGTGCGCTTTACCTCGCCGTCGCTGGCCAATCTGTTCTGCGGCGATTTGACGTTCAAAGTCAATGGCAGCGCGATACAGACCGTTTTGCGCATTTACATCGAGACGTATCTGTATGGCGTTGTGCCGTATGAAATGTCGAACAGCTTTCCGCTGGAAGCCCTCAAGGCGCAGGCGGTTTCCGCGCGCACCTATGCCATGCGTGCCAAGCGATCGGGCGGCACCTATGATCTGACCGACAACACAAACAGCCAGGTCTTTAAGGGCTATACCTCGGCTTATAGCACGGCCATTCAAGCAGTGGACGAGACGCGCGGCGTCTGTCTGATGTATGGCGGCGCTTATGCGCAGTGCTATTATACGGCCAGCAACGGCGGGCAGACTGAATCGGCCCGGAATGTCTGGGGCGGCAATGTAAGCTACCTGACGGTTAAGGATGACCCCTACGATTTGGAAAATCCGTCCAGCCTGGTTAAAAGCGCAGCTTTGGCCAAGGAGGGCGCATCCCTTTCGGCGGCGCTGTCTTCGGCGATTAAACAGGCGGCCTCGCTGGATGAGGCTGAGATTGTGCGCATCAACTCGGCTGAACTGCATACGCCGCGCTATGCCGCGCCCAGTCGCACCTACACGAAGCTGCGCCTGAACGTGACCTTTAAGACCGCGGCGGGCGAGCAAATCCAAACGGTTGATTTGAGCACTTATGCCGGCCTTGAAACGACGCTGGCGCTGTCGATTAACAGCAGCAATAACGAAGTAATCAGCCTGAATGAGACGGACGAGGCCTTTGTGCTTTCCTTCAGGCGATATGGCCACGGCGTTGGGCTGAGCCAGCGCGGCGCTCAGTGGATGGCCTCGGCCTATGGCAAGATCTACAGCGATATTCTGGATTTCTACTATCCGGGAACGACGCAGACGACGCTCTCCCTTTCGGAGAGCCTGCTGGCCGCCGAAACGCCGACGCCAACCAGCACGCCGGTGCCGGTTGAAACGGAGGATGGTTATACGACGCTTCAGGAGGGCGACAGCGGCGAGGCCGTCAAGGCGCTCCAGACGAAGCTCAAAGAACTGGGC
>CAYOTH010000453.1:0-1744 GCA_964406835.1 uncultured Oscillospiraceae bacterium | reverse complement strand
TGCCCACCTGAGCAATTCTGACCTTTTTCATGATAACGAACACTCTCCTTGGCTAACATCGCGCTGCAGCACTTCATAATCAGCTTGAACAGATTCAGCTCGTAATCGTACGAGTAGGACATTTCCTGTTCACCGCGCACCGTACGCGCAAAGTTAATCATCATATTATCGTAGCGATCGACGATGATTTCGTGCATAGTCGGGCATTCGTCGCCTTCCCGCACGGTTTCCGTCGTGCGGATGCACTGCCCCTTCCGGCTGACGTTGACTTCGGTGGGCTTAATCTCGATGGTGCCCTTGCTGCCGCAGATGACAATCTGACGCCGGTCATAGCCGCCATACTCCGTCGCACAGGACTTGGCGAAGGACAGGCCGTTTTTGTACTTCAAAATGACATAGCCGTAATCCTCCGCGCCGCCGCAGTCAATGCCGGTGGACATGTTCATGGGAATGATCTGCTCCGGCTCGCCCTGAATCTGATAGATAATGTCAATCAGATGGCAGCCCAGATAATAGAGCATGCCGCCCTTAAACTCGCCCAGCCAAGCCCGCTTCTCCGGCGAATGGCACACGCTCATGTGCGTTTCAACCGAGAAAATCTCGCCCAGATCGCCGCGCTTCGCCTTGTCGATCGCCTCGCGGATCATGGGATTATAGCGGTACATATAGCCCATCTGGAAGGGCAGCTTCTTTTCCTTCAGCGTAGCAATCAGCTCTTCAAATAGCGTCAGATTCTGCGCGCCCGGCTTATCCAACTGAACGGCAACGCCTTTCTTGGCAAAAAGCAGTGCATACTGCGTGGAGATATTCTCCTCCGTTTCAATGGCCACGGCATCCAGATCATCCATCGCCAGCAGCTCCTCGACGGTATAGCGCGGCGCTCCGGCATAGACTTCAGGCAGGCGTACATTCCCCGGCTCGGCATAGCCGACGACTTCAAAAAAATCAGAAAGCGACTGCATACTTTTGAAGGTCATCGGAGCATGATCATGTCCCGTGCCAACCTGCGCTATTCTGATTTTTTTCATTTGAGCAGCCTCCAGTCAAACTGCACCACAGGGAAGCTCTTCTCCGTCGCCAGGCGATGATAGACCTCGGGCGCTTCCACCGGAGAATGCACCTCCTGCACCAGACTCTTCAGATCAAGGCGTCCGGCCGCAATCAGGCGCAGCACCGCCATGATGTCGTCGTGATCCGTCCAATGGCCGGGATAGGACTCAACCTTCGGGCGAGCCAGCGTATGCGCGCCAAAGAGCTGGATTCCCGGGCCATGCACCTTGCGGTAGTAGTCGATTGTAAAGTCCGCATGACGCGTGCAGCCAAGAAGCGCCACACGGCCCATCGTCGCCATGACGTCCAGCACCTGATCCAGGCCCTGGCCCAGACCGGTCACTTCAATAGCCACCTTGACGCCGCCGCCCGTAATTTCTTTGACCTTGCGGACGAATTCGGGATCGAAGGGATCCAGCGCATAATCCGCGCCGATTTCAAGCGCGCGCTCACGCTTGGCCGCAACCGGATCCACGGCAATGACCGGCACGGCGCCCGCCGCACGTAGCAGCTTAACCGCCATCTGGCCCAGAACACCCTGACCCATAACCAGCGCCGATTCGCCGATTTCAAGGCTGCACTTGCGAATGGCTGCCAGCGGGAAGGTGGCAATCAGCGCCATGCCCGCATCCTGGAAATCAACGTTGTCGCTTTCGATTTTGTGAACGCCGTTCTCGTTCATGATCTTATACTG
>CAYOTH010000452.1:0-1753 GCA_964406835.1 uncultured Oscillospiraceae bacterium | reverse complement strand
CGAGGTCGCATTGTGGATTCTTTGACAGGCTGTGGCGATAAACATCGCCTTTAAAATGTAAACAATAGCTCACCCAACCTCCATTGCCATACGCATAATAATGCATATCACGAGCATAAAAACACACACTTAACTTGCATATCAGTCAATTTTATGCTATTATACTCCTCAGTAAACAGTATATAAATTCATTTTACAGGGAGTGATGAGAAATGCCCCGAATATTTATTGATGGACATGCCGGGACAACGGGACTGAGAATTCACGAAAGACTGGCCGGGCGATCCGACATTGAGCTGATTGTTCTCTCCGAGGACATGCGAAAGAACGCCCAGGCCCGACGCGAGGCGCTGAATAACTGTGACGTGGCATTTCTCTGCCTGCCCGATGAGGCGGCCCGCGAGGCGGTGTCCCTGGTCGAGAACGATCACACGGTCATCATCGATACCTCGACGGCACACCGCACAGCCGAAGGATGGGTCTATGGTTTCGCGGAGCTTAATGGACAGCGCGAAAAGATTGCTCAGGCCCGGCGCATTGCCAATCCTGGCTGCCATGCCAGTGGCTTTATCGCGCTGGTTGCCCCGCTGGTTCAATCCGGGCTGATCTCCAAAGAGACGGCGCTGACCTGCACCTCGCTCACCGGCTATTCCGGCGGCGGCAAGAAGATGATCGCCCTCTATCAAAGCGATGATCGAAGCGCGCTGATGGACGCGCCCCGCCAGTACGGCCTGGCACAGAACCACAAGCATCTGCCGGAAATGGCGGCCTATTGCAAGCTGGACAACGCGCCGATCTTCATGCCCATCGTGGCCGATTATTATGCCGGCATGGAAGTCACCGTGCCACTGTTTGCCAAGGATCTCAAAAGCAACCGCAAAGATGTTGCTCATGTCTACAAAGAAAGCTACCACAGCGCCGTGATTCACTTTGATGAATCGGTCGATGAGGCCGGCTTCATGGCGTCCAATGCCCTCTCCGACCGCGACGATATGCAAATCACCATCGCCGGAAACGAAGAGCGCCTGCTGCTGATCTCACGCTTTGACAATCTGGGTAAAGGCGCATCCGGCGCAGCCATACAGAACATGAACATCGTCCTCGGACTGGACGAAACGACCGGATTGAACGTATAAGGAGGAATTGACCATGAAAATGATTTCTGGCGGTATCTGTGCAGCCCAGGGCTTCAAGGCCAACGGCGTCCATTGCGGAATACGCAAAAATCCCACCAAGCGCGATCTTTCGCTGATCGTCAGCGACGTTCCGGCCAGCGCCGCCGCCGTCTATACAACCAATCTGGTCAAGGGCGCACCTCTGACAGTCACGCAGCAGCACATCGCCAACGGCGTGGCTCAGGCGGTCATCTGCAACAGCGGCAACGCCAACACCTGCAATGCCAACGGCCTCGAAATTGCCGAGGGCATGAGCGCGCTGGTTGAACAGCATCTGGGCATTGCGGCTAATGATGTGATTATCGCCTCTACCGGCGTCATCGGCCAACCGCTGAGCCTTGATCCCATCGCCGCGGGCATGAACGCGCTGGTCGAGGGTCTCTCCTATGAAGGCAGCGCCGTCGCCGCCGAAGGCATCATGACCACCGATACCCTTTCCAAGGAGATCGCCGTCGAATTCGAAATCAGCGGAAAGACCTGCCGTCTAGGCGGAATTGCCAAGGGCAGCGGCATGATTCATCCCAACATGGCGACCATGCTCGTCTTCCTGAGTACGGACGCGGCCATTACGCCTGAAA
>CAYOTH010000451.1:0-1753 GCA_964406835.1 uncultured Oscillospiraceae bacterium | reverse complement strand
CATGGCCATGCTGACCATGCTCAAGGGCCTGCCGCTGGCCTATAACAAGGACATGCAGGAGGACAAGGAGGCCATTTTCGACGCCATCGACACGGTGAAGCAGTGCCTGGCCGTCTTTGCGCCGATGATCGACACCATGACTGTGCTGACTGAGAACATGAAGCGCGCCGCCGCCAACGGCTTCATCAACGCCACCGACTGCGCTGACTACCTGGTCAAGAAGGGAATGCCCTTCCGCAGCGCCTACAAGATCACTGGCGCGCTGGTGGCTGAGTGCATCGCCGCGCGCACCACGCTGGAGGAGCTGCCGCTGGAGAAATACCGCGCGCATTCCGAGCTGTTCGAGGCCGATCTCTACGACGAAATCGCCATGGAAACCTGCGTGAAGAAGCGCATTTCGGTCGGCGGCACCGGCGAGGCCTCCGTCCGCGCGCAGATCGAGTTTGTCAAGGCCTACTTGCGCGAGAGCGCCGAGGCGTGAGGCCGGGGCTTTCGCTGAGGCGAGTGTTTGCGTGAGGCGAAGCTTTGGCTGGGCGAGGCGTTGGCTGGTTTAGGCGCGGGGCTTTTGCTGAGGCGAAAGCGCTGGGCTTGGCGAGCTGCATGGCTCTTAGAGGAGGAGAGGAGCGGCTATGGAATACGAAACGTCCTGCGGCGCCGTGGTGTTTACGCGGCGTGGTGATGAGATACTCTATGTGATTATTCGCTCGATTGAGGGGATTTACGGCTTTCCGAAGGGGCATATGGAGGGCGATGAGACGCCGGAGGAAACGGCGATGCGTGAGATTTTCGAGGAGGTCGGCCTGAGGCCGCGCCTGCTGCCCGCTTTTCGCACCGAGGAGGAACATGCGCTGCCCCGCAAGCCGGGCGTGATGAAGCGTGTGATCTATTTCGTGGCCGAGTATGCCGATCAGGAGATTGTCTATCAGCCGGAGGAGCTGGTGGGCGCGCAGCTTCTGCCCTACGAGCAGGCGCGGGCGCTCTTCTCCTACGAGAACACGAAAAAGATTTTGGACGAAGCGCAGGCGTTTATTCTATCGGCTGGCTGAGTCCGCAGTGCGGTTTCCGCTTGCGCTCACGCGCCAATCCTGCGAGCGGCGTTTGAGGGAGTAGAAAGCTTTCATATGTCTTGACGACTTGCCCGGCCATAAGTTGGAGCCGGGCGAGTCTGCGTTTGGGGCTGGTTGCTTGCAGCGTGGGTAGTCTCCTTCGGTCTGGACTCCTGGCGGCTAGCGCTGCGGCAGGGCCGGGGCCTTCCTCGCGCAGCCCGGGTACACGAAAAGCCCCGCCCGGCTCTGATTTATGGCCGGACGGGGCGGTGGTATAGAGAAGTTTTCTGCGCAAGCAAACGTCCAGATTCGAAGCGCCTTTCAGCGCTGAAGAATCGGGTTGCGGGGCGCGAAGCGGAGCGGAAGACGCACAGCGTCTGGCCGGGCGGGGCGGTGGTATAAAGAGGTTATCTGCTCAAGCAAACGTCTAGATTCGAAGCGCCCTTCAGTGCTGAAGAATCGAGTTGCAGCGCGCGAAGCGGGGTGGCACCCGGCACAGCCGGGGCGCGTGAGCGCAAGCGGCTGCCGCACTGCGGCCTTAGGCGTGCTTCATGAAGGCGAGGTAGGCCTTTTTGGCTTCGTAGAGATCGGCCTTGCTGATGATCTCGTAGGGGGCGTGCATGGAGAGGACAGCGACGCCGCTGTCGATGACCTCCATGCCGTAGAGGGCGCAGATGTAGGCGATGGTTCCGCCGCCGCCCAGATCC
>CAYOTH010000450.1:0-1760 GCA_964406835.1 uncultured Oscillospiraceae bacterium | reverse complement strand
GCGCTGAATCAGCGCGCATGGACGAGCTGGAGAGTGAAAATGCCCGATTGCGCGCTCAGCTGGAAAAGCGGCTGAAACTGGGCGGCGAAACCGGCAATCTGGCTGAGGCGGCGCTGAGCCTGCACGGCGTGTTTGAAAGCGCACAGCGCGCGGCTGAGCAGTATCTTTCTGATGTCAAAAATGCGCGCGGCGATGCCGAAAGTATGCTGCGTGAGGCGGCCGCCCAGGCGGAGCGCATTGTGCGTGCGGCGCAGACGGCGGCTCAGGCCCGCGAGCAGGCCACCGACGAGGCACTTCGCGTTAAAGAAGAGGAATTTAAGAAGCGCTGCGAAGAGATGGTGCAAAATTACGAGGTGCTCAAAAAGCTCATTGGCAGATAAGCGCGTCTTTGGGTCAGGCACGGTGCAATTCTGAACAGGGAGCAGCGATCGCCGCACAAGACCGTGCATCAAGGTCAGCCGCCGCTGATTGCTGTGAAGAGGCGGCTTGAGGGCAAGCTGTCGTTCCGTAAGGACAAACGTGCGATCGGAAAATTTCAAAATCATAAGCACTCGTTGAATGGGTGCTTTGACCTAGCCTATAAGGGCTTATCTCTAAAGAGCGCATCGAGCGTATCGCAATCATACTCTTCGCCAATCTCCTGCTCAGGGATTTTTCCATGATCCAGTCGAAATAGGTGGGTTATAACGCTTATTCGGATAACAAACAAATGCTCCGTCGTTCCTTTTTCAATAAAAGGCGCGACGGAGCGTGTTTTTTGTGTGATGGCCGTTAAGCGTCAGTCGGCGTAGAAAATGCTGTGCTTGTCCTTGCCGGTGGCGGCGACATAGGCGCTCAGCGTGGCAAAATCCTGCCCGAAGAGGCGATTGACGAGCGTGCGAGCGCGCATCTGGTAGATGTTTTCGTCGATGTCGGTCTGCGCGTCAGCCTCGGGGCAGTTGACCGAATAGATGGCCGCGCCAGCGGGGGCATCAAGGAAGAGATTGCGGCGCAGGAGAAAGCGCGCGTCCTTGGTTGGCTGCTCGATGCGCCACAGGAAGACGTGATGGCCCATGGGCTGCGGCCAGATTTCGGACTGGCGGGGCGTCGTGGTGTGTCGGTGCGAGAAGCCGCGTCCGGCGTCCATGCAGACGTTGTCGGTAAACTCTGCCCAAAGCGGCAGAACGTCGCGCTGTTCATAGGCCGCCATGCCGCAGCGCGCAAAGAGATTGCGCCGAATGATGAAGTTCTCGGCGGCGCGGCAGGCCGAACCGCCCTGATGGGTGACGGCCGAATCGTAGATTTCGTAGAACACGCAGTCCTCGACGAGGATGTTTTCGGCGACATCCCAGCATTCGAAGGCGTTGCCAAAGCGAATGTGCAATTTCTTGCTCCAGACTGCGCCGCCGATGAATTCAAAGCGGCAGGAACGCGCGGCCATGTTGCGGCAGGGGCCTTCGCCCGCAATGGCATGAAGGCCCGCGTTGCGGAAGATCAGGTGCTCGAAGATCATGTCGTGGCCGGACGAGGCTAGCGCGCGGTGAACGCGCAGCGCGGCTTCGATGCTTTCGTAGAAGCGGCCGGGGTTTTCAGTGCAGTAGAGGATCAGCTCGTGATCGGCGGGCGTCTGCGCGTTGGGAACATCGCCGACGAAGCCGCTGTCCCACCAGTCGCCGTTTTCGCTCAGCTCGTCCTTTTCCCATTGCAGCGCGCCGCCTTCGCCGCCGTTGAAGATGAGGTTGCACGTCTCGGAGGCCAGGGAACGGGTGCAGCGCCAGAGA
>CAYOTH010000449.1:0-1764 GCA_964406835.1 uncultured Oscillospiraceae bacterium | reverse complement strand
TTGTCAGCGCAGATCAGCATGGCCTCCAGCTTGCGCATGGCCTTATCCTGACGCCACTCCATGGCCAGCTCGACAGCGGCCCGCTGCAAATTGCCTGCAAACTGCGTCAGCTTTGCTTCCAGGCGCTCGCACAGCGCAAAGGCATCAGCCACCGTACCCGCAAAGCCGGTGATTACCTCGCCATTAAAAATGCGGCGAACCTTGACCGCGCCGTTCTTCATAACGACGCTCTCGCCCATCGTCACCTGTCCGTCGCCCGCCACAGCCACTTTGCCGTTCCGGCGCACGGCGCAAATCGTTGTTCCTCGAATACTCATTGTTTCGTTGCCTTTCTGCGAAAGCCGTCTGCTTTTAACGCTTTCGCCTGTTCCAAATCAGGGATGCCAGCGCTCAATCGCAGCGTTCATGGCCTCCACGGCCCGCTCGCTCATGCGCTCATAGCGGAATTTTTTGCCGCGCACGCGCTCCTCCAGCGGATCGAGAATACCAAAGTTGGCATTCATCGGCTGAAAATCGGCTGCCGACGTGATGGTGTGGCGCATTAACGCGCCCATGATCGTCGTTCCGGGCAGCTCAATTTCCTCGCGGCCCTGAAGCGCCATGGCTAGCCCGATGGCTGCCGTCATGCCGCTGGCCGCCGATTCGACATACCCCTCAACGCCGGTCATCTGTCCGGCAAATCGCACCAGCGGGTGTCCCGCCAGCTGATAGTTTTTGCCCAGCACGCGCGGGCTGTCCAGGTAGGTATTGCGGTGCATGACGCCATAGCGCGCATACTCGGCATGCTCCAAGCCGGGAATCATGCCAAAGACGCGCTTCTGCTCGCCCCATTTAAGGCGCGTCTGGAAACCCACGATGTTGTACAGCGTCCCCGCCGCATTATCCTGTCTGAGCTGCACCACAGCAAAGGGCTGCTTACCGGTGTGCGGATCGACCAGTCCAACCGGCTTGAGCGGCCCGAAGGCCAACGTCATGCGGCCGCGCCCGGCCAGAATCTCCACAGCCAGGCAGCCCTCGAAGACCAGCTTCTTCTCAAACTCATGCACGTCAGCCGTTTCCGCCGACACCAGCGCCTCGTAAAAGGCGTAGTACTCTTCCTCGGTCATCGGGCAGTTGATGTAATCGTCGCCCTCACCGCGCCCATAGCGCGAAGCCTTGAAAGCGCGCGTCATGTCAATCGATTCCGCCGTCACAATGGGCGCCTCGGCATCAAAGAAGTGCAATTTCCTCATGCCGGGCAGATTGGCAATGGCCTCAGCCAGAGCACCGTCGGTCAGCGGGCCGCTGGCAATGATGCACGGCTCCTCGGGAATGCGCTCTACCTGCTCATGAACAACCTCGCAGAGCGGATGCGCGCACAGCGTTTCGGTAATGATGCCCGAAAAGCTCTCGCGATCCACTGCCAGAGCGCCGCCGGCCGGCACGCGCGCCTGCTCCGCCGCCCGCAAAATCAGCGAATCAAAAAGCTTCATTTCGGCCTTGAGCAAGCCGGACGCGTTGGTCAGATGCTCCGCCTTGAGCGAATTGGAGCAGACCAGCTCGGCAAAGCCGCCGGTCACATGCGCGGGCGTCGTCTTTTCCGGGCGCATTTCAATCAGCTTAACCGGAATGCCACGCTTCAAAAGCTGCCAGGCCGCCTCACTTCCAGCCAGCCCCGCGCCCACAATCGTTACTCGCTTATCATTCATCACGATCGTCGTTTCCTCCGCCGTTTTCAACTTCAACACGATGACGGCACTGCTCGTGCACACACAGATGCCAGAC
>CAYOTH010000448.1:0-1769 GCA_964406835.1 uncultured Oscillospiraceae bacterium | reverse complement strand
CAAACAGCGTGCCGCCGAAATCGTTGGTAATATTGTATTTGCCATCTGAGAACGCGCCTGCGCCGCCGAAGCCGCTCATGATCGAGCAGGTTTTGCAGCCAATGCAGCTTTTGATTTTTTCACCGTCGATGGGACAGCGGCGCTTTTCCAGTGCATGACCGGCCTCGAAGACCGCGATCTTCAAATCGGGTTTGCGCTGAACCAGTTCGTAGGCAGAAAAAATGCCGCCGGGACCGGCTCCGATAATGATGACATCGTAATTCATAATGAACCTCCACAATGCGCCTTTGCGGCGCGGATGCGTTTTCTGTTTTCCAAGGAAACGATTAAAAGTATATCACAGAATAGTGCAATTCGCAACCACTTCCGTGGAAGGGGAAATTTTGAATTTATCGCGTAAAAATACAAAAAACAGGGGAACGCCGATGCGCGTTCCCCTCAGAATAACCATTATTCGATTTCGTCCAGCGCGGCCAGCTGATGCTCCAGATAGACGCGAATGATCGATTTATTATCGCCGGAGACGCTCGTACCGAACAGCAGATAATTCGCATCCATCTCCAAGCTTTGGCACAGGCGGGCAATGGTTTCCGCCGAACTGCGCTTCATGCCGTACTCGATGTGGCCGATATAGGAGGTGCTGACCCCCATCTCGTCCGCAAGCCGCTGCTGCGTCCAGCCCATCCGCAGTCGCATCGCTTTCACGCGTTGGCCGATGGCCGCGTAATCAAGGATGTTCGTTTGTTTCTCTTCCATATAATGATATTCATCCTCTCTGTCTAAATCGGCAATTGCACCTGTATCAGTGCAATTTTACCGCATATTGATGCTAATGTCAACATAAAAAAAGCACTGCTACGGGTGCAAAAGGCGAGGGTTGACATGAACATTGAATTTGATCAGCAGGTTGGAAAGAATCTTAGGCGCATCCGCCGAAGGCGCAAATTCACGCAGGAACAAATCGCCGCCAAGCTGCAAGTGCGGGGCTGCGATATTACGCGCAGCGCTTTGGCGAAAATCGAGGCCGGTCAGCGCCACGTTTACGCCGACGAATTGTTTCACCTTCGGGAGATACTGAGCTGCGATTATGAGGAATTGATCGGCAGACCTTGATTCGTCGAAAAAGTTTGATGAAAATTTGTAGAAATTTTCGGATTTTGACGGAACTATTTGCCATGCCGTTACGTCAAAGAAGCAGAACACAGGGGGAGGACATAGAATATGAAGAAATTGATTGCATACATTTTGCTGCTGGTTATGCTGACAGGATTGGCAGCAGTTCCGGCCGGGGCGGAAATCGTGGGAGAAACGGCGCGCACGACGCTGGGCGACGCGTATTCGTCTCGCGTGGACAACATTCGCACGGCGGCATGGCGGCTCAACGGCACGGTGCTTCGCTATGGCGAAAGCTTTTCGTTCAATGATCTGGTGGGCGAACGCACCAAGGAAAACGGCTTCGTTTCGGCAGTGAACGGCCGCGGCGTGAAGGTCACGGGCGGCGGCGTGGCGCAGGTGGCGACAACGATCTATCTTGCGATTCTCGCCAAGGGCAACAGCAACATCGTGATTGACGATGTATCGTTCTATGGCGATCGATTCAACGGCAATTACGTTTCCAGCGGCGATCAGGCGATTCTGGTGGATGACGATGAGGGCATCGATTTCACTTTTACCAACTACGCTGCCGATCAGCTGACGATTGAACTGTGGCTGACCGAAACCTATTTGTACTGCTCGATCACGACTTCGGACAGCACGCAGAACAATTG
>CAYOTH010000447.1:0-1773 GCA_964406835.1 uncultured Oscillospiraceae bacterium | reverse complement strand
GCCGAGCCCAGCTTCATCACTGAGCCCTTGCCAAAGTCTTTCTCTATTTTGCTCAGCGCCATATCCAGCGCCTTTTTCTTCTCATCGCCAAATCGCTGCGTCGCGATGTTCTTTTCCGTCTTCTTACTATCGGCCATTGGGACAATGCCTCCTGTTCATACGTTCTTTTCCTGCCCTTATTATACAATGCTTTGCGCATCAAGGCAAGCGTATACGGCATCAATTTACCTGGCGTTCGAAAGAAACAACAGCCCGCTCATCTTTCCTCGCCGCTCAAAGCCCGCCCCAGGGAATGCTGCGCCGGCGTATGTAAACGCCCCGGGAGAGCAGGTAATCGTCCGAATGCAGTTGGATATCGTTGGGCAGCGGCTTGTCGATGCGCTCCATGCCCAAAAGCAGATAATCCAGGCTGACCGACAGCGCCCGCGAAACGCTCACCATAAAATCCAATGAGGGCGCCTTGCGGCCATGTTCAATGTTGCACAGGTGCGCCTTGCTGACGCCGATCAGCGCCGAAAGCGCTTCCTGATCCAGGCGGCGCTGCAGCCGGGCATCGCGAATCCTCAACCCGATCAGCACCTGATTGTCGCTCGTGAGATGATTCTCCTCCAAATTCACGGCAGCCCCCCCTCGCACATCTGTTCTTCGAAGTGTGTAAATGAAAAGGAGCGCAGCTATGCAAGCCACACTCCTTAACAATTGCCCTGAACGTTAAACTCGCTCCACTTTGCCACTGCGCAGACAACGGGTGCACACGTACATACGAGTAGGCGTTCCGTTCACATTCACGCGCACACGCTGCGTGTTAGGAGCCCAGGTACGGCGAGTTTTATGGTTGGAATGGCTCACGCTGTTGCCAGAAACAACACCCTTATGGCAAACCTCACAAAACTTTCCCATCGATCACACCTCCTTTAGGCGTTCACATCAAACAACCTGTATTATACCAGCTCTCAGCCCGTTTTGCAAGTATTTTGTGTGAATTTCTTTGGCTCGAGCACATATTTTTGCCGACTGACGGAAAATTTAATGCGAAAATATCGACTCAAACACAATTTCTTATCGATGTTTTGCCCCGGGGCGCTTGCATCCACGCGCAAACTAAGGTATACTATTCTTACATATAGGACATATCCTCGATTGGAGGTTTCGCTTATGGACTGCAAATTTACCACTGAACTAGGCACCGTTACCGTTAATGAAGACGTTCTCCTGAAAGTTGCCGGCTATTCCGCCCTCGAGTGCTATGGCATTGTGGGCATGGCGGCCAAGCGAACGACCGACGGGCTTGTCCAGCTGCTTGGCCGGGAGAATCTCGGTCGCGGCGTGCGGATTCGTCCGGCGTCCGATTCCGTCAACGTCGATCTATTTATCATCGTCGAATACGGCATTTCAATCAGCGCCGTCGCCGCCAACATCATCGATACCGTCAAATACAAAATCGAGCATCTGACCGGCGTCAAAGTCGATAAGGTCACTGTTTCGGTCGAAGATATCCGCGTCTGATGTCAGAGGGATATCCGAATGGAGGAATGTAATTTGCCTATCACAACAGTTGACGGCCTGACGCTGAAGGAAATGTTTCTTTCGGGCGCGGCTCTTCTTGACAAGAACCGCCAGGCTGTCGATGCGCTCAACGTCTTTCCCGTGCCGGACGGCGATACGGGTACCAATATGTCCCAGACGATTCTCTCTGCCGTGCGCGAATTGGGCAGCCGCTCCTTTAGCGGGGCCGGCGATGTCGCCAATACGGTGGCGCGCGGCGCTCTGAAG
>CAYOTH010000446.1:0-1775 GCA_964406835.1 uncultured Oscillospiraceae bacterium | reverse complement strand
GGCATAGAAGTTGGCCGCCTGGCCGGAGGAAGTCAGCATGGCCGCCGAGCCGCCCTCCATATCGCATATCTTGGCGGCAACATGGTCGCAGGTCGGGTTCTGGAGGCGGGAATAGAAGTAGCCCGAGGCCTCCAGGTCAAACAGCTGGCCCATGGCCTCGCCGGTGGCGTATTTAAACGTAGTGCTCTGGATGATCGGAATCTGGCGCGGTTCGCCGTTGGCGGGCGTATAGCCGCTCTGCACGCACTTGGTTTCAATTCTGTAATTGCTCATGTCAATGTCCTCCTGTCTTTGATTGGGTCAATTTGGCCTGTTTACGGTGCTGGAATGGATTGCAAAACGAAAAGCCCGTCTCAAACAAGAGCCTTTCGGCTTTCTTTGAGACGGGCTGTCAACCCGCGGTACCACTCAAATTGCGCTTTTTTCAAACGCCCCTCATCGGACTCCAGCAAGCCCTGTGCTTTGACGCAGCCATACGGACGGCCCTAAGCGCATCGCCTCAGGTCGTCAGCTCAGAAGCCATAGATCCTTGAAAACATCCTCTGCCGCCTCGCACCAACCGACGACTCTCTGAAAGTCTCCGTTTTCGATCCTCTTCATCATCGCTTTTGAAATTGCTTTTGTTTATCATACTCTGAAACGGCCGCGCTGTCAAGGGGTGCGGGGGCCTTGGATGCGTTAAAATATGACGCATAAGCGACAAGGCTGAAAAAAAGTGTAAATTGACTGGTCATGATGGAAAAGTGAACAAAAGCAGCGTATAATGAAAGGCATGAATTACCTGTGCGGGAGGATGAGTCATGGAGGAGAGGCAGATCCTGGCCGGGCGGCGCTATCGCCATTTTAAGGGCGGGCTTTACGAGGTGCTGGCGCTGGCCAAGCATTCCGAGACCGGAGAGCCGATGGTGGTCTACCGGGCGCTGTACGGCGAAGGCGGCGTGTATGTGCGGCCCTATGAGATGTTTGCAAGCGCGGTGGATCGAGTCAAATATCCGTCGGTCGATCAGATGTGGCGGTTTGAACTGCTGGAGGATTGAGAACATGAAAAAAGCGATGAAGCGATGGGTGCTTTGCGTGCTGCTGGCGCTGGGCATACTATGCGGCGCGGCGGGAGCCGAGGAAGCGCCCGATTACGAAATCAGCAATTATGCCATGTATATCGATATACTGGCCGACGGAAGCGCGCGCATTCGCGAAGAAGTGATTTACAGCTGTCCTCGGGCCTATGAAGGTTATACGTTTTTTGTCGAAGGCGAGCAGGAGCCCGGGCAAATCGAAATCTGGGCAGACGGCACGCTGCTGGAGGAGAGCGCCTGTACGCTGACGCCGGAGGAGAACGGCTGGCAGATCAGCCTTTCCTCGCCCGGGGATAACGATTGGCGCACTTTTGCCTGCGCCTATACGCTGGCCGATTACGCCTGCCGCTATCTGGACACGGCGATGATCGACGGGATGCTGATTACGCAAAACCACGCGGCACTTTATCAAAACGCCACGGTGATTGTGACGCTGCCTGCCGATGACGGTGAAATTCTGGTCTATCCGCGCGATTACAGCGGCGAGGTGCGCTGTCAGTACGGCATGGTCTCCTTCGGGCCGACCGATCTGGCGCAGAATGAAGGAATTTCGGCGCAGCTGCTCTTTCCGCAGGCATGGCTGAGCGAGGCAACGGCGACGGACGAGGCTGTGCGTGAGGCGATTGTCGCCGAAAAGACGCGTATTCAGGAGGAAGAAACGCGGGCGGGCAATGCCATGAAGCTGGGTAAACGCATTGC
>CAYOTH010000445.1:0-1784 GCA_964406835.1 uncultured Oscillospiraceae bacterium | reverse complement strand
AATTAAAGCAGAACCATCTTGACATTGGAGCGCCTGCCTGCTATACTTCCTAAGCATCATTAAAGAAAAGAAAATGAAGTCAGAGAGAAGATATCAAATGTATAATTCGACGACATCCCCAAATGGATCCAACCGCCTGCGGAAGCGCCTCACGCCCGTAGGCCCCTCCCTCTATCAGGCCGAAAATGTTCGCCGCGTCATCGACCACATCGCCGAGGAAACCGAGGATGCCTCGCTGCGCCAGAGCCTGCACTTCAGCACCGGCGTCGTGGATCGCATCGTGCGCCAGTTTCAGCTGGGCTGCACCGTCATCACCGATTCCAATCTGATCTACTCCGGCATCAGCCGCGACGACATTGATGCCCTGGCCGTGCAGTTCGGCTGCTTTATGGACGACCCTATGGTGGTCAATTTTGCCGAGCAGAAGCACATCACGCGCGCCGAAGTGGCCATTGAGCAGGCGCTGGGCATCACCGGTCCCAAGCTCATCGTCATCGGCAGCGCGCCCATGGCGCTCAATCGCCTGCTGCAAATGCATAAAAACACCCCGCTGCACGACGTGGTGATCGTCGGCGCAGCCACGGGCTTTGCCAATATCGTAGAGCTTAAAGAGCGACTGTGGGAAAGCGGTCTTCCCTGCGTCGTTGCGCGCGGCCGAAAGGGCGGCCCGGCCACGGCCATTGCCATTGTCAATGCACTTCTGAATGAAGCCATGCAGCAGCGCGCCTTAAATCCTTGAAAATATATACCGGTTCGGCCTTTTCGCAGGCGCAGCTTGAACGGCGGCAGATTCTCCTTTCGCCGTCTCTGCACTGGCTGAAAGGCCGTTCCCTTTTGTTTATGACCGATCTGCACGTCAGCGCCAGCTTTCCCTTGAGCGCGCTGGCCCGTTTGATCGCTCAGGCCAATGCCCTCAAGCCCGATCTGATTTTGCTGGGCGGCGATCTGGCCGAAACGGCTGAGGATCAACTGGCGGCCCTGCCCTATCTGGCCACGTTAAAGGCCCCGCTAGGGTGCTATGCCGTGCTGGGCAACAACGATTACAACCACATGGTGTTAAACGGCCGGCCTATCCTCGAGTGCCTGAAGGACGCGGGTGTCGAAATGCTCGTCGATCAGCAGGCGATCCTTCCCATGGCGGGCGGGCGCATCGTGCTGGCGGGGCTGGACGTCTATAATCCGGCGCTGAACAAAGCCGCCGCCCATAAGTCGAATCGCTTTTTTGAGCAGAGTACGGACGCCGATTTTCGCATCGCGCTGGCGCACTATCCGCAGACCATCCCGCTGCGACTGAGCGAATTTGCCCGGCCGCCGCATCTGGCTCTGAGCGGACACACGCACGGCGGGCAGTTCCGCCTGGGCCAACTGACGCCCTTTTCCATTGGCTTTGAGCACCGCCGAAAGGCTTATCTCATGCCGCCTGCCGGCTGGACGGAGCAATACGGCTTTCCCGCGCTGGTTTCAAACGGCATCGGCACAAGCCGCCTGCCCTTTCGCCTGAACGTCCCCCCGCAGATTCACTTAATCACGCTTGAATAGCCTCATAGCTTTTCCGGCTTTTTTGTTGCGCCCAGGCATGAAACGTGTTATAATGGCCTTAACAACAGGCTTTCATCGGGAAGGAGCTTTCTTATGGAGCATACATTCAAAACGATTACGCATCAGGTTGATTTCTGTGTGGTAGGCGGCGGCCTGGCCGGGCTGTGCGCCGCTGTCAGCGCGGCCCGTCACGGCGCCAAGGTTGCCTTAATGCAGGAGCGCCCCATGCTGGGCGGCACCGCCTC
>CAYOTH010000444.1:0-1785 GCA_964406835.1 uncultured Oscillospiraceae bacterium | reverse complement strand
AATCACGGCTATACCACACCTTCCGCGAAGCCACGGGCTCCTCGCCCATCGAATACAAAAACCGCGAGCGCATTCGCCGTGCCATGGAAATGCTGCCCGACAGCACGTTGAGCATCGAGCAGATTTCGGGCCAACTCAACTTTTCCTCGCCCGCCTACTTTCGGCGCATCTTCAGAAAATACGCTGGCGGACAGCCCAGCGATTACCGAAGCCTAGCCTCGCGCCTGTAAAACGCACAGCGACCGGAGAGAACTCTCCCGGCCGCTGTTTTTAATGCATTTACTTTCCGGCCACAGCCAGCTTGCCGATCAGCAAATCAGGCGAAGCCGTCGCCGAGAATTCAAACTCCAGGTTATTCGCCACCGCAGTAACGTTCTTCAGCAGATCAAAGAAGTTGCCGGCCACGGTGATCTGGCTGACCGCACGGCCCAGCTGACCGTTCTCAATCACAAAGCCGCGCGCACCCAGCGAGAAATCGCCGCTGATCTGATTCGCGCCGGAATGCAGGCCCTGCACATCAGTAATGTAGAGGCCGTCGCCCGCCATGGCGCGCAGCTCCTCCGGCGTCAGCTCAGAGGGCTTGATTTGCATGGAATGCGGCGCCACGCCCACCGGCGAAGCATAGGACGGCTTGGAGGCATTGCCCGTCGTCTGTACGCCCTGCTTTTTCGCGGTCTTGAGGTTGTGAAGAAGCGTGTTCAGGCGACCGTTTTCAACGATAACGTACGGGGCCGTCGCCACGCCCTCCCCGTCGAAGGGCGTCACCTCAGGCGAGGCGATGTTGAGCGGATCGTCCACGATGGTCACAACGTCGCTGCCGATAACCTCGCCCTCGCGGCCCTTGAGCAGGGACATGCCCTTCTGCGCCATATCCGCGCTGAAGACGGAGGCAAAGGTGCTCAGGATGCTGCCGGCCACATCGCGGCGCAGAATCACCTTGTAATTGCCGGACTCCGCCTTGCTGGCGTGCAGCCCGGAAACGGCATCCTTAACCGCCTCGCGCGCCGCCGCTTCGACATCCAGCTGCTGCGGATCGCGTGTAAACTTCATCGCATTGCCGGTGGTCACTTCGCCGTCCTCCTGCGCCACAACGCCGGCATAGAAGCCGATGCCGTTATCGCGGAAGGAGATATCCAGGCCGCAGGAATTGACGATGCGTTTTTCGCTCGCCATGCTCATCACCTGCACCATTTCGCACTGCGTAACACGCGGGTCAATCGAGGTGCAGACCTTCTCCAGACGGCGTGCCATGTCGATTTTCTCGGCCGCCGATACCGTGTCAACCGCCGGATTGTAGGCGTTTAGCTCGGGATAGGCTTCGCTGCCCGAAAAGATGAACTGCTCATCCTCGTTTTCGATCAGCATGGCGTTTTCGGCCACGCCGTGAATCAGCAGAGCCAGCGCCTCGTCGTCGAGCACCTGCGTGCTGGCATAGCCCATTTTTCCGTTAACCAGCGCCCGAAAACCCAGCCCCATGGTCGAGCTGACGTTATAATCGATGATTTCGCCGCCTTTAACGGCCACGGAAAACTCGTCGCCCTTCATGCAGGTGGCCTCGGCGGCCTCAAAGCCCGCCTCCTTGGCCGCTTCAAAGAGCTTATTGATAAAAACATTCAGTTCCATGATTTTCGCGCCTCCTTACTGACCGCCAACCGTGATATCGGTAACGCGGATCATCGGCTGACCCACGTTGGTAGGCACGGAGCCGCTCATCGAGCCGCACATGCCCTGAGCCATCTTCATGTCCTTGCCCACACGGTCAATTTTCATCAGAATTTCGCTGCC
>CAYOTH010000443.1:0-1795 GCA_964406835.1 uncultured Oscillospiraceae bacterium | reverse complement strand
CCTTGAGGCGATTCTGATACTCGGCCACCGTTTCGGGATAGCGCGCTTCAATCTGACGCGTCATCTCCTCCAGCGTGTCAATGCGCGTGGAAATATCGCGCCGCAGGGCGTCGCCCTCCTGACGGCGCATGGTCTGCATCTGCTCCAGCGCGCCACAAAGCGCCTCGTTCATCAGATCGCGCAGCGCCTCCTGATCCTCGTCCGCCTCAGCCACGGAAAGCACATCCGGCAGCCGCGTGGCCAGCGAAAGCGTGCGGTCATCGCGCAATCCGGTGCTCTCGGCAATGCCGTCCAGCGCCTTCATGTAAGCGGAAAGCAGCGCCTCGTCGGTCTCGACTCTTCGCGAATCCTCGCGCGTATTGCGGTAGGTTACAAACAGATCGACATGTCCACGCGAGAGATAGCGGCCGATCAGCTTGCGCGCCGGATCCTCCAGAAAGTTGAAGGAGCGCGGCATCCGAAAGGAGATATCCAGAAACCGGTGGTTCACCGACTTCAGCTCGACGGTCAGCTGCCTGCCGTCCTTCTCAACACTCATGCGGCCATAGCCTGTCATGCTGTGCATCGTTCATTCCTCCATATCGATCCAATTCCGGATCGTGTTATTATAGCACACGGATGTCATGGAAAATATGTCTGAGCACTTTAATTTTACGTCAATTTGTAGGTTCCGCGACCATTTTCAAAAATTCCGCTTCGTTCACAACGCGAATGCCCAGGCTTTCCGCCTTGGTCAGCTTGGAGCCGGCCTTCTCGCCCGCCACAACAAACGCCGTCTTTTTTGAAACACTGGAGACCGCTTTGCCGCCCAGACGCCCAATCAGCTCCTCTGCCTGCGTGCGGGAAAGCGTTTCCAGTGTTCCGGTCACGACAATGCTCATGCCTGCAAAAACACCACTACCGCCTGAAACCACCGCGCGCTCCCGGGGTGTTACCCGCCTAAGCAGCCGCTCAAGCTCTTCATTGTTGGCCGCGTCGGCAAAGAAATCCACAATGCTGCCGGCCACAATCTCGCCCACGTCGTCAAGCGCCAGGAGCGCGTCCTGCGTGGCCGCTCGAAGCGCGCCAATGCTACCGAAGGCCGCCGCCAGATCGCGCGCCGTCTTGCGCCCGACGTTGGGAATCCCCAGTGCAAACACGAAGCGATCCAGTTCGCAGTCCCGGCTTTTGTCAATGGCCGCAATCAGATTGCGTGCCTTGGTCTCACCAAAGCGTTCAAGCGGCACCAGCCGTTCCGCCGTCAGGTCATACAGGCTGCTCGGCTCGGCCACGCCCAGATCCCGACAAAGCTGCCGAGCAGTCTTTTCGCTGAAGGCGTCGATATCCATGGCCTCGCGCCCGGCAAAGTGACTCAGCCGCGCGACAATCTGCGGCTCGCACCCATCCCGGTTGGGACAGAACAGATGCGCGCCCCGCTCGATCAGCGCCGTGCCGCAGGCCGGACAGAAGGACGGCTTTTCGATATCGCGCTCGTTTTCCTCAAATTCATCCACGCGCCCCATGATTTCGGGAATGACCTCGTTAGAGCGCCGAATCCAGACCTTCGCGCCCAGGCGCACGCGCTTGCGCTCGATGTCGCCAAAGTTGTTGAGCGTCGCGCGCTGAATCGTCGCTCCGGCCAATTCGACCGGGGCCAGGCGCGCCAGCGGCGTCAGCTTGCCCGTGCGTCCGATTTCCCAGGTCACATTGCGCAAAAGCGTGGTGGCTTCCTCAGCCTCGAATTTGTAGGCCACGGCCCAGCGCGGAAATTTCTCGGTAAAGCCCAACGCGCGCCGAGTTTCATAATCGCAGATAT
>CAYOTH010000442.1:0-1797 GCA_964406835.1 uncultured Oscillospiraceae bacterium | reverse complement strand
TTCGTCAACTACGCGCGTCAGTTCGCTCAGCCCATCAACACGCTCTCCATGCAGGTGAGCACGATCTTCTCGGCGCTGGCCGGTGCGGAGCGCGTGTTCAACGTTATGGATCGCGAGCCGGAAGCGCCCGATGTGCCTGAGGCAGCTGCGCCCGCGGCTCTGGAGGGCAATGTCAAGCTCGATCACGTCTATTTTGGTTACAACCCGGATCGCGTGATCCTCAAGGACATTTCGCTTTATGCCAAGCCTGGCCAGAAGATTGCCTTCGTCGGCTCGACCGGCGCGGGCAAGACCACGGTGACCAACCTGCTCAATCGCTTCTATGATATTCAGCAGGGCGAAATCGCCATTGACGGCGTGGATATCCGCAACTACAAGCGCGATTTCCTGCGTGAGAACATCGCCATGGTGCTTCAGGATACGCATCTGTTCAGCGGCACGATCATGGAAAACATCCGCTATGGCCGACTGGATGCCACCGATGAAGAGGTTATTGAAACGGCCAAGATGGTCAGCGCGCACAGCTTTATCATGCGCCTGTCCGACGGCTATAACACCCGCATTGAGGGCGACGGCGCGAACCTGTCTCAGGGCCAGCGCCAGTTGCTCAATATTGCCCGCGCGGCGCTGAGCAAGGCGCCCATTCTGGTGCTCGACGAAGCCACCAGCTCGGTCGATACCCGAACCGAGCGCCTGATCGAAATCGGCATGGATCACCTGATGAAGAACCGCACGACCTTCGTTATTGCCCATCGCCTTTCGACGGTGCGCAATGCCAACGCCATCATGGTGCTGGAGGACGGCGTGATCATCGAGCGAGGCAACCACGATCAGCTGCTGGAGATGAAGGGCCGCTATTATGAGCTCTACACCGGCAAAAAGGAACTGGATTAACATAAACGGCGCTCCGCCGCCCTGTCAGGCGATTTTGGCCTGGCCGGGCGGCGGGCTTTTCAATTTATCCAAAACATGATGGACAGGCGGCGCGCGCGGGCAGTATACTAAAGAAGGAGCTTTGAAGCTTCGAGGAAAGCCTTTATGAAAAAACGGCGCGGCGTCCTCCGCTTTGAGCGGCGGACAGACACGGCGCGCGCCCGGCGGGCATAAGCATAGCCCGTGGAAGGAGAAATACGATGAACTTTACGAAAATGCACGGCCTGTCCAACGATTATATTTACGCGGACGGCTTTACGCAGGCGCTGCCCCGCGATCCGGCGGCGGTGTCGGTCGTTCTTTCGAAATATCACACCGGCATCGGCGCGGACGGACTGATCCTGATTGAGCCGGTTGAGGGCGCGGATGCCCGGATGCGCATTTTTAACGCCGACGGCAGCGAAGCGCAGATCTGTGGAAACGGCCTGCGCTGTACGGCGCGCTATCTTTACGATCATGGCCTGTGCGTGAAAACGACGATGAACATCCTTACCGGCGCGGGCCTGAAGACCGTCTGGCTGGACGTGCAAGAGGACGCGGTGGTCAGTGTGACGGCTGATATGGGTGCGCCCGAGGTGAGCGACTGTCTGGCGCTTTCGGCGGCGGGGCGCACGCTGCCCTTCTGGCGCGTGTCGATGGGCAATCCGCACGCCGTGACGTTTGAAGAAAGTGCGAAGAACGAAGTGTTTTATACGCTGGGGCCGGCCTTTGAAAAGCACGAGGCCTTTCAGGAGCGGGCGAACATCGAATTTGTCGAGGTGATCGATCGGACGCATCTGAAGGTGCGCGTCTGGGAGCGCGGCTCGGGCGAGACGATGGCCTGCGGCAGCGGCGCGTGCGCGGTGCTGCCGCAGGCCATCGTCT
>CAYOTH010000441.1:0-1801 GCA_964406835.1 uncultured Oscillospiraceae bacterium | reverse complement strand
ATCGCATAAGAAGCCGCATTGCGAGGTCGCATTGTGGATTCTTTGACAGGCTGAGCCCTTAGAGGGCTGTGATCCGTTCAATGAGTGGCTGTGATTTTCGGGGAAAGCGCCAAGGGGGCCTTCGCGCTGATGCAAAAATACGCTTGACGAAAACCGGAGAAAGAGAAAGTCTTATGGATAAGACAAAATCTTTTTCAGGGCAATCGTCAAGCGTTCTCAGTTTACAGGAAGTCTGTTTGAGTTTGGATGGCTTTATCAGCAGCGGCGCAGCGGCTGATTGAACTCCAGCACCTCGTGGCCGACCCAGCCGGCGTTGTGATAGGCGGGCAGCTCAGGCATGACCTTGCGCAGCAGCGTGGCCTCTTCCGGCCAGATATCCCAGACATAGGTCTTTTTGCCGGGGTTCCAGCTGGCGTTGGCCGTCTGAATCATGGTTCCCAGATAGCCGGGTAGATGATCCCAGGTTGTGGCCATGTATCCGAAGGCACCCATGCTTTCGGCTGCCTGGCCCAGTGCCTCGCGGTTGCCGGCGCCATCCCACGGGCAGAGCAGCGTGTCAAAGCCGGCCTGCATGAAGTGCTCGGCGGTGGGGACATGCGCCTCGGTGATGCTGTACTGCCAGTCGGCAATGATGATGCGCTTGTTCAGCTGAGGCAGGATTTCGTGCGTGCGCTGCTCCGGCATGGAGGAGGCGATGTTGGGCGCTGTCCAGGCCCTGGTATCCAGCAGCTGATCGCCCCAGATGATGGGGCGGCGTCCCTGAGCCGCCAGCTCCTCGGCCAGGCCGTTGAGGTAGTTGGTCAGCAGGGCGCGGGTGTCCTTCGCGCTGCACAGCGGGCAGGTCGCAAAGGAATAAGATTCATCGCAGCCTAGGTGAAAGTAATGGCCTTCGCCGCACAGCTCGATCAGCTCGGCGCGGACGGCGCGCAGTAGCTTCAGCGTATCCGGGTTGGAGAGGCACCACGTCCAGCCGTCTGGCTCGAAGAACAGCGCCAGGGCGGGGTTCTGGTCAAGCACGACGTGTTTTCCGTAGCAGGAACGGCTCTGGGAGGCATGGCCCAGGTGATTGATCATCGGGATGACCTCCATGCCCAGATCGCGAATCAGCTTAATCAGCGGACGAATCTGATCCTTCGTATAGGCCTGTTCCGGCCAGGCCAGTTCCTTGAGCGCGTCGTATTTGAGGGTTCCCCAGAATTCCAGCACCACATGCGTGAATTTCATCAGCCCGGCCAGACGAATGGCCTTTTCGAGCAGGAGCAGCGTGGTTTCCGGAAAGACGCACAGGTGGATGGCGCGCATACCGGTGATCGTCGGGTGATCGCCGATGACTACGGCCGGGAGCGCCGCTTCAAAGCCGTCCTGCACGCGGGTGGGGACGATCAGCTGTACCAGCGTGAGCAGCGCGTGATACAGCGCAATTGGGCTGTCGCCGCGCAGAAAGGCCCCCTCGCCGGTGACGTGCAGCGTGTATTCATCGCTTTCGCTCAGCGCGGGGCAGGATGTCGCCTCGGCGTTGAGAACGGCGCAGTTTTCGTTCAATGCGGGGTCGAAGATCATGTCCAGCTCGGCCTGACGCAGGCCAAAGCGATGCCACAGCCCTTTGTATTCGGCGATCATGCCCTCAGAAAGAGGGGCGTTGAAGCGCAGAACAGAGCGGGCGCTCAGGCGCAGCTCGCCCTCGGCCGGGGCGACGGAAAAGGGCTGCGGAAAGAGATTTCTGACGATCATGGTGTTATCCTCCTTTAATTAATCGAAAGCCGATGACACGCATTGCTTACGGCAGGCTGTAGAAAAGGTC
>CAYOTH010000440.1:0-1804 GCA_964406835.1 uncultured Oscillospiraceae bacterium | reverse complement strand
CATCCTGAGCGCCGAGGGCCAGGCGGTTATTGAGGAAAACGGCTACATCGCCGTGCTCGATGAGGCGCAGCCCTTCGAGGGCGGCAAGGCGAGCGGCAAGGTGGTCGTCGCCGGGTCCTCCTCGGTGACGCCGGTCATGGAAAAGCTGTCCGAAGCCTACATGCTTCTCAATCCCAACGTAAACATCGAGCTTCAGCAGAGCGACTCCTCCTCCGGCATGACCTCGGCCATCGGCGGCGTGTGCGATATCGGCATGGCCTCGCGAGCCCTCAAGGACAGCGAGCTGGAAGCGGGCCTCACCGCCACGACCATCGCCATGGACGGCATTGCCGTGATCGTCAGCCCCGATAACCCGACGACGGGCCTCACCACCGAACAGGTGCTGGGCATCTACACCGGCGAAATCACGGACTGGAGCGAAATTGATGAATAAACACCTTCATCAGGTCGGGGATTCTCCCCGGCCCTTTTGGCGTAGGCCGTCCTTTATGGAGGGTCTCTTTCGGCTGATTTTTGCGCTGACCGCCTGCCTGTCGATTCTGGCCGTCGCGCTGATCTGCGTTTTTCTCTTTGCCAATGGCCTGCCGGGCCTGTTTAAAATCGGCCCGCTCGAGTTTCTGACGGGAACAAAGTGGAAACCCGGCAACGAGCAGTTTGGCATCCTGCCCTTTATCCTCGGCTCGATCTATGTCACCGCCGGCGCGCTAATCGTGGGCGTTCCGGCCGGGCTGATGACGGCGCTGTTCCTCTCGCACTTCGCCTCAAAGCGGCTGGTCAAAATCATGCGCCCCGCCGTCTCGCTGCTGGCCGGGATCCCTTCAGTGGTCTACGGTTTTTTCGGCCTGGTCGTGATGGTGCCTCTGGTACGCGAGCTCTTCGGCGGCACCGGCTCCTCGCTTTTGACCGCCAGCGTGCTGCTGGGTATCATGATCCTGCCCACCGTCATCACCGTTTCCGAATCGGCGCTCAACGCCGTGCCTTCCGCCTACTATGAAGGCGCGCTGGCCCTGGGCGCGACCCATGAGCGCAGCGTCTTTCATGTGGTGCTGCCCGCAGCCCGAAGCGGCGTCATGGCCGGCATCATTCTGGCCATGGGGCGCGCCATCGGCGAGGCAACGGCCGTCATGATGGTGGCCGGCAACCGCACCCCCCTGCCCAAGGACCTTCTAAAGGGCGTGCGCACGCTCACCAGCAACATCGTTCTGGAAATGGGCTATGCCACCGACCTGCACCGCGATGCGCTGATCGCCACGGCGGTCGTGCTGTTTGTCTTCATACTGATTATCAACATCCTGACATCCATTCTGAAAAGGAGGCGTCTGTAATGCGCGGCAAGCTTCAAGCCCGGCTCCATCGCCTCTTCGTCTATGCAGGCGCTCTGTTTTCCATGGCTGTGCTTTTGCTGATCGTGGGCTATATCCTCGTCAAAGGCCTTCCCCATCTCACGCCCGCGCTGTTCGCCTTAAAGTACACCTCGGACAACGTGTCCATGCTGCCCGCCCTCATCAACACGTTGCTCATGACCCTGCTGACGCTGCTCATCGGCGTGCCGCTGGGCATCGGCGCGGCGATTTATCTGACGGAATACGCCCGGCGCGGCAGTCGGCTGATTAAAGTCATCCGCATGACGGCCGAAACGCTCTCGGGCATCCCCTCGATCATCTACGGCCTCTTCGGCGCACTGTTCTTTGTTCAGTCACTGCACATGGGCCTGTCGCTGCTCTCTGGCGCGCTGACGCTCTCCATCATGGTGCTGCCCACCATCATGCGCACCACGGAGGAAGCGCTGCTCGCCGTGCCGGAT
>CAYOTH010000439.1:0-1831 GCA_964406835.1 uncultured Oscillospiraceae bacterium | reverse complement strand
GGCACCTTCCCGAGAGATTACGGGAAGGTGCCTGATATTTGGAGTTTGCTTATTTGAAAAGCTTACTCAGCCGCTTCGGTCTCGCCCTCGGCCGCCTCAACGGTGAAGGCCGGGATCACGCCGCCGGCGTAGGCTTCGTTGGTGAGCATGAAGTCGGCCACCTTCTGGTTGCACAGGCAGGTGCGCAGCGCCTCAACCCACTCGGCCTCGACGTCTTCCTGACGGATGACGACGTAGTTGGTGTAGATGCGGCCAGCCTCGGAATCGGCAGCCTCCAGGAAGATGGCGTCCTCAGCCGGGCTCAGGCCAGCGTCCAGGGCGAAGTTGCCGTTGATGACGGCGATGTCCACATCGGAGAGCATGGTGGGCAGCAGGTTGGCATCCACTTCGAGGATATCCAGGTTCTTGGGATTCTCAACGATGTCCAGCACGGTCAGAGAGGAGTTGACATCGGCATCCTCGGGCAGCTTGATGAGGCCAGCCTCCTGCAACAGCATGAGGGCGCGGGTTTCGTTGGAGGGGTCGTTGGTCACAGCCACGATGGCGCCGTCAGCCAGGTCTTCGATGGCCGCGGTCTTGCCGGCATAGATGGCGTAGGGCTCATAGTGAACGCCGATCGCCGCAACCAGCTTTTCCTCGTCGGAAACGGTGGCATTGTAGGCCTCCAGGTAGGGCAGATGCTGGAAGTAGTTGGCGTCGAGCTGCTTGTCGGCCAGGGCCGGGTTGGGCAGCGGATACTCGGTGAAGGTGATGATATCCAGTTCATAGCCCAGCGCAGCCATATCGTCCTTGATCAGCTCCAACACTTCCTGGTGCGGAGAGGGCGTCGCGCCGATTTTGATAACGGTCTTTTCTTCGGCCAGAGCGCATCCGGCCACAGAGAGCACGAGCAGAGCGGCGAGTAGCAGGGAAACAAATTTCTTCATGGGGACAACCTCCTTTAAAATTAGGGACTTTTATGCTCAGCGGCGGATACTTTATGGCCAATAAAGCAAAGCTCCGGCCGCGGTGGCAACGTTTTTTAGCGATGGCGATGATCCAGCGCCTTGGTCAGGATGTTGCCGATCAGCTGGAAAACCTGAACCAGCACGACCAGCGCGATGGAAGCGGCATACATGACGCCGTATTCGCGGCGATTGAGGCCGTAGGTGATGGCGATTTTGCCCAGGCCGTCGCCACCGGCCGCGCCCGCCATGGCCGTGTAGGCCAGGATGGTGGTCAGGCAGATGGCCGCGCCGCTGATGAGCGAGGGCAGAGCCTCGGGCAGGAGCACCTTGCGGATAATCTGCATCGTGGTGCTGCCCATGGACTGCGCCGCCTCGATCAGGCCGGCATCCACCTCGTTGAGCGAGGATTCCACCATGCGTGCCACAAAGGGGAAGGCGCTGACAAAGAGCGGGAAGATGATCGAGCGTGTGCCGACCGAGGTACCCATGACCACGCGCGTGACGGGGAAGAGCATAACCAGCAGAATGATGAAGGGCACGGAACGCAGGAAATTGATGATAACGCCCAGCACGCTGTTGAACGTCGGCATTTCCTTAATGCCGCCCTTGCGGGTGATGACCAGCAAAACGCCCAGCGGCAGGCCGACCAGATAGGCCAGAATCGTGGAGGGGATGGTCATGTACAGGGTATCGATAAAGCCCTCCTGAACGAGCATCCAGATTTTTTCAGCCGTCATTACAGATGCACCTCCTCAACAGCAAGCCCCATGCTTCGGATGGTTGAAACCAGTCGATCCCGGTCTTCGTAGGAGGCGGGCATGGACAGCATCATCTGGCCGTAGCGCTTGCCGGAAATCTGCTTGACATCGGCGGAGAGGATGTTG
>CAYOTH010000438.1:0-1837 GCA_964406835.1 uncultured Oscillospiraceae bacterium | reverse complement strand
CAGTAGGGGCGCAGGCCGCCGTGCAGGTAGATGCCGTTGCAGATGGCCGCCATGGCGTGCTCACGGACACCGAAGTGCAGATTGGCGCCGGTACGATCCTCGGCAGAGAAATCGCCGCGGCCCTTCATGTTGGACTTGTTGGAGGGGGCCAGGTCAGCCGAGCCGCCGATCAGGTTGGGGATCTTCTTGGTCAGGCGGTTGAGCACCTCGCCGGAGGAAGCGCGGGTGGCCGTGCTGCCTTCGAACTTCCAGAAGTCCTCGTCGTTCAGCAGATCAACCGGCAGCTCCTCGCTGTGCCAGGTCTTCCACTCGGCAGCCAGCTCCGGATAGGCCTTCTCATAGGCGGCAAACAGCTCGTCCCAGGCCTGACGCTTGGCCTCGCCAGCCTTGATGGTCTCGCCGGTGGTCTCGTAGACCTCGGCGGGAACGGCGAAGGGCTCGTTGCAGGGCCAGCCCAGCTCCTTCTTGGTGACTGCCAGATTATCAGCGCCAAGCGGCTCGCCGTGAGAGGAAGCCATGCCGGCCTTGGGGGAACCATAGCCGATGGTGGTGTGGCAGACGATCAGCGTGGGCTTGTCGGAATCCTTGGCCAGCTTGATCGCGGCTTCAACCTTGCAGCAGCAGTTGCCGTTGGCCACGTCGATGACGTTCCAGCCATAGGCACGGAAGCGGGCGGGGACATCCTCGCGGAAGGCGATGTCGGTGTCGCCCTCGATGGAGATCTCGTTGTCGTCATAGAGCGCGATCAGCTTGTTCAGCTTGAGGGTGCCGGCCAGAGAGGCGGCCTCGTGGGAGATACCCTCCATCAGGCAGCCGTCGCCCATGATGGCGTAGGTGTAGTGATCGACCAGCTTGTAGCCGTCACGGTTGAAGTGAGCGGCCAGATAGGACTCGGCCAGCGCCATACCCACGGCGTTGGCAATGCCCTGGCCGAGCGGGCCGGTCGTGGTTTCGACGCCGACGGTGTGGCCGTACTCGGGGTGGCCCGGGGTCTTGGAGCCAAACTGACGGAACTGCTTGAGATCCTCAATGCTCAGGCCGTAGCCAAAGAGGTGCAGCAGGGAATACATCAGCATGGAGCCGTGGCCGGAGGAAAGCACGAAGCGATCGCGATCGGCCCACTTGGGGGTCTTGGGGTCAAACTTCATCTGCTTGCCCCACAGCGCATAGGCCATGGCGGCCGCGCCCATGGGCATGCCGGGATGGCCGGAATTGGCCTGCTGAACCGCTTCGGCGGATAGCACGCGGATGGCGTTGACGACGAGATTGTCCTGTTTGCTCATTGGTGTGACATCCTTTCTGAATTAAAGATAGACCAGAATAGCCTTGTATATCTTAATGGGGGACTTCCCCCGGGATAACAATCAGCCCTCGATGAGCTTTTTGAGCGGCGTCAGATCAAGCGATTCGACGTCCTTGAGCAGCTCGTAGAGGCTGCCCAGCATGGCGGCTACGCCGCCCTCGACATCGGATTCGGCGTTGAGGGGCATCACCGGATCGTGTACGGAGAGACGCAGCAGGAACCAGGCGTTGTCTACTCCGCCGTCCAGATCAAAGGAAATACGCACGCCCTCGCGGTTGTCGGGCGCCAGGTGCCAGGTAGGATCCTCCAGCGTCTTGCTCAGGATCGTCTCAATGACGGCCTGACCGGCGGCACGGAAATCCTCATCAACAATGTTCATGCGCACCTCGACGCTCTCCAGCGGCTCGGCCAGATCATTGATGAGCGAACCGAGCGTCAGGCCCTGGCGCTTGCGCTCCATGGCTTCGCAGATCAAACGCGTGACCAGATACATGCCGTCGTCCAGGAAGAAATTCTCCTTGAGCGCGGCATGTC
>CAYOTH010000437.1:0-1840 GCA_964406835.1 uncultured Oscillospiraceae bacterium | reverse complement strand
CGCTCGACCACTTCACCGGCGGCAATGCGCCCGACGGTCGCCGCATCCAGAACACGAATGGGCATGCGCTTATATCCTCCTTGCCTTTTCAACAATTTTGAACAGATGATTCATGGCGTCAATGGGCGACATGGCCATGACGTCCAGCGTGCGAATCTCCTCGATCAGCTCCATGGGCTCAAAGTCGTTCAGGCCCACCTGACGCGTTCCGCCGTCTTTTTTCGGCGCGAGAATGGTCTGGCCGATGTTACCCTCTTTTTCGTCCTTGACCTCCAGACGCGCCATAATCTGCCGGGCGCGCTTGACCAGCGAATCAGGCAGACCGGCCAGCGCCGCCACGGCTACACCATAGCTGTGATCGGCGCCGCCGCGGGCGATTTTGCGCAGGAAAATAACCTCGCTGCCCCGCTCGACGGCGGTGATGCGATAGTTGACAATGCCCTCCAGCGAGCCTTCCAGCTCGGACAGCTCGTGATAATGCGTAGCAAAGAGCGTTCGCGCGCCGCACTTTTGAGGATCGGCAATATATTCAACCGCCGACCAGGCAATCGACAGCCCGTCAAACGTGCTGGTTCCCCGGCCGATTTCATCCAGAATAATCAGGCTGCGCGAGGTGGCATGATGAAGAATCGAGGACAACTCGCACATTTCGACCATGAACGTCGATTGTCCGCCGTAAAGGTCATCCGAAGCCCCGATGCGGGTAAAGATCCGATCAGTAATCGGAATGTTGGCCGATTCGGCGGGAACAAAGCTGCCCATGTGCGCCATCAGCACAATGAGGGCCACCTGACGCATATAGGTGCTCTTACCGGCCATGTTGGGGCCGGTGATAATCATCACGCGATCCTTTTCGGAAAGCGATGTGTCATTTGGAACAAAGGTATCGTGTCCCAGCGCCTTTTCGACCACCGGGTGACGCCCGCCTGTAATGGCGCAGGCACCCTCTTCGTTGAGCGTCGGGCGCACATAGCCGTTTTCCACAGCGACTTCGGCCAGCGCCAGCAGCACGTCAATTTCCTTCAGGCTCTTCGACACACGGGACAGCCTAGGTAGCGCCAGGTCGAGCGTTTCGCGAATCTTCAGGAAAATCTGATATTCCAAGCGCATGGCGCTTTCCTCGGCGCCCAGAATCTTCTTTTCGAGATCCTTGAGCTCCTCGGTGATGAAGCGCTCGCAGGCAGCCAGCGTCTGCTTACGAACATAGCGCGGCGGCACCAAATCATAAAACGATTTCGTCACCTCAATATAGAAGCCAAACACGCGGTTAAAGCCGATTTTGAGGTTCTTGATGCCGGTGGCTTCGCGCTCCTGCGCCTCGAGGTTGGTCAGCCAGGCCTTGCCATTGGTTGAAGCGGCGCGATAATCGTCCAGTTCCCGGCTGTAACCGTCTCGAATGATGCCGCCCTCTTTAATGGCGAGCGGCGCATCCGGGCTGATGGCCTTCTCCAAAAGCTCGGTCAGATCCTGCATGGGATCCAGCATAGCAGACAGTTCGTCTATCCGGCCAATCCCTGTATTGTGTAGCTGTTCGGCGATGGGCGGCACGGCCTTGAGGGAGGTTAAAAGGGCCAGACAATCGCGTGCATTGACCGTTGCATAGGCAATGCGGCTAAGCAAACGCTCAATATCGTGAATGGGGCGCATCGTTTCGCGCAGATCATCGCGCAAAAACGGATGAGCGACAAAGTAGGCGACGGCCTCCTGCCGCTTGAGAATATCGGCCCGGTTGACCAGCGGCTCCTCAATCCAGCTGCGCAACAGACGGCTTCCCATGGTGGTCATCGTCTGATCGAGCAGCCACAAAAGCGTTCCTTTGCGGCTGCGCCCCCTCAGCGAG
>CAYOTH010000436.1:0-1845 GCA_964406835.1 uncultured Oscillospiraceae bacterium | reverse complement strand
CATCCAGATCTGCGTCGGCACCCCGAACACCACCTCCACCTTCTATAACAACGGCTATGACTTCATCGTCAACAACTACACCGAGGCCGTGAAGGGCACCAAGCTGGAAGGCAAGCTGACCTTCACCCGTGACGGCACCCTGGGCAACAGCTTCTCCGATGCTCTGAAGAGCAACCAGGTTGACATGCTGTTCGGTGTGGGCTGGACCGGTTCTACCTTCGATCCCTTCGGCCTGATGGAGGCCTATACCAGCGCCAACTACCAGTATGACCCGTCCTGGGATACCACCACGGATATGCTGGAGATCACGCTGGGTGAGGACACCTTCACCGCTTCCGTTTGGGATTGGACGCAGGCCATCGCCGGTGAGACGGTTGAGGGCACCAACGCTGCGGGCGAGACCGTCGAGCTGTGCTTCCCCTACAGCACCGATTCTGAAGAGGCTGCCAAGCGCTTCAAGATCTTGGCTGCTCTGGAGAACGCCGTGCTGATGAACTACGACTTCATCCCGCTGATGGGCGACTCCAGCGCTCAGCTGAAGAGCATGAAGGTTGAGTATGTCACCGAGGACGAAATCTTCCCGATGAGCTACGGCGGAGTGAAGTACATGACCTTCAACTACACCGATGCCGAGTGGGCTGATTTCGTGGCTGAGCAGGGCGGCACGCTGAACTACAAGTAAGCAAAGCCGACTGCCTGATACACGCTGGCAACACTGTTAAGAGGGGGATGTTTCGCGCATCCCTCTCTTATGTAGCGTATGCAATCAACGATTTTGTATCATGAAAAACGCAAGTCGCGGCGGAGTCATTCGCTGCGTCTGCACCTGCATCGGCTCGGATGCGGGCGCAGCGAATGAGGAAGGAGAAAGAGCATGGTAAAGTATGTACTCAAGCGTGTGGCACTGATGTTAATGGTGTTCCTCATCATTATCTCAATGTGCTTTGTGCTGATCAAGCTGCTGCCCAACAAGCCGGCGGAACAGTTCGGCAAGGACATGGAGCTGATTGAAATGCGCCGCGAGGCGCTGGGCTATAACAAACCCATCATTGAACAGTATGGCATTTTCCTGCGCAAGACGCTGATTGGCGGCGACTGGGGTATCAGTGAAAGCCTCTACCTTGGCCAGAACGTCTGGGATAAGTTCATGGAAAAGATGCCGGCCACGGTCATCGTCAACGTCTATACGATGATTTTTGCTGTGCCGCTGGGCCTGCTGTTCGGCATTTATGCCGCGCTGAAGAAGAACAAGTGGCAGGATCACCTGATTTCGACGGCGGTTATGGTCTTTGTTTCGGTCCCGAGCTATGTCTACGCATTTCTGGTACAATACTTCCTGTGCTTTAAGCTCAAGGTTTTCCCGTTCCAGATGGAGGCCGGTTATGATTATTTCTCTTGGAAGACGTTTGTCTCCATGGTGCCGGCCATTCTCTCGCTGAGCTTTGGTACCATCGCCGGCCTGACGCGCTATACCCGCGCCGAGCTGACGGAGGTGCTGACCAGCGATTACCTGCTGTTGGCGCGCACGAAGGGCCTTTCCCGCGCGCAGACCACCGTGCGTCATGCCCTGCGCAACGCCATGGTTCCGATTTTCCCGATGATTCTGGGCGAGTTTATCGGCATCATGTCCGGTTCGCTGATCATCGAGCAGATTTTCGGTATTCCTGGTGTCGGCCCGCTGTATGTTGCGTCGATTACCGCGGCCACGCCGGACTATAACTTCTTTATGCTGCTTTCCGCGTTCTATACGTTCATCAGCCTGGCTTCCGGTATCGTCGTGGATATCAGCTATGGCTTCATCGATCCGAGAATCAGAATGGGGAGTAAGAAGTAATGAAAGAGAAT
>CAYOTH010000435.1:0-1860 GCA_964406835.1 uncultured Oscillospiraceae bacterium | reverse complement strand
TGTCAGCACCATGGACGAAATCGAGCTGGATATCGTGGATGCCGATATGGCCAGCCAGTTCGGTGCCGAGGGCGAATTCAAGGATGACGAGGAAGAGCTCGAGGAGGACAGCCAGGTCGTCAGCAAGGAAGCCATGGCGGAGGCTGAGGATCAGGACGACGATGACGAGATGGACGAGTAAAACGTCCCACTTGTTGGATCAGGTGCTTTGATTGAAGGAACGTTCGATGAAACGGAGGGAAGCGGATTGACGATTTATGCCATTTCGGATCTGCATCTTCCGGGCGGCGACACCAAGCCGATGGACGTTTTCGGCGAGCACTGGAAGGATCACTTCGAAAAAATTTCGGCGGACTGGATGCAGCGTGTTCAGGAAGGCGACGTGGTGCTTCTGCCTGGCGATTTGAGCTGGGCGATGAGCCTTGAGGACGCCAAGGCCGATTTGCAGGCGGTTGGGCGTCTTCCGGGGCGCAAGATCATACTGCGCGGCAATCATGATTTTTGGTGGAGCGGCATTGGCCGGGTGCGCGGTGCGCTGCCCGAGGGCATGTTCGCCATTCAGAACGACTGCGTGATTCTGGACGATGTGGTCTTCTGCGGCACGCGCGGCTGGACGCTGCCTGGCGAGCAGACTACGCCGGAGGATCAGCGTATTTACAGGCGCGAGCTGATGCGCATGGATATGGCCCTTTCTCAGGCGCAGAGCAAGGCGGAGGGGCGCCCGATTGTGGCGATGATGCATTATCCGCCGCTGAGCGACGCCTGTCGGCAGACTGAATGGGTAACGCTGTTGCAACAGTATGGCGTGCACGATCTGGTGTACGGTCATCTGCACGGCGCGGCGCTCAAAAGCGCGTTTCGCGGTGTCTTTGAGGGCATTCGCTTTCATCAGGTTTCGTGCGACGGGCTGGGATTTCGGCTCTATCAGATTCCGGAAAACTGAATACAAACGGCTTGATAAAAACGCTTCGCATAAAAAATGCGGGGCGTTTTTTGTGCTCCCAAAGAAAGGATGATTGCAAAAGCATGAACGAAGCCGGTGCGGGGCAGAATGAGGGCGTTCACGGTCCTTTTTTTGTGGGCGAATTATGCCAAAAGAATGATTTTGAAACGAAAAACATCGAACGCCTGTGCTTTGCTTCGGAGATATGACAATTTTTATAAAATTTTGGGGGAGCAGTGGCAAAATAGGGATGATTGTGGTATAATGTGGAAGAGATTAAGAGGTTGGGGGTGGGGGCGATGGCGTGCGTTGAATTCGCAGGCAATTTTGCGCATACAATTGACCCCAAGGGCCGTGTGACCATTCCGGCCGCCTTCAGAGAAGCGCTCTCAGGCGGCTTTACCATAGGGCTCAACAACCAGTTCGCCGCCATTGCGCTCTATCCCAAGGACAAGTGGAGCGAAAAGTGCGAGCAGCTCAACAAGATTCCTGAATCGGACATCATGGGCACGCGCTATGTGCGTTTGATTACGGGCAATTCGTTTTTAGGCTGTGAGCTGGACAACCAGGGACGAGTGCTTCTGCCTGCGACGCTGCGTGCCAAGGTGGGCATGGACAAGGCCATTCGCTTTGTCGGCATGGGCGGCTATCTTGAAATCTGGGACGAGGAGCGCTATCTGCGCGAATCGGATCTTTCGGAAAATTCGATTGACGATCTGCTCAATTATGTCAACGGTCAGTATTATCATTCACCGGTGTGAGGCGGCGTTCTAGCCCGGAAGGAGGACGAATACAATGACGACAGCAGGCGCTGAAATGGTCTATCGGGGACAGACGCGGCATTCGGTCCGGGCGCGTGCTTCTAGGCAGGCAGTGCGCATGGTGGTGCTGGGCGCGGCGCTGATGATCTGTCTGTT
>CAYOTH010000434.1:0-1868 GCA_964406835.1 uncultured Oscillospiraceae bacterium | reverse complement strand
GTCCACGGCCGGGAAGATACCCAGCGAGGAAATGCTGCGGCTCAGAACGGTGGTCGCATCCAGGTGAGCAAAGGTCGTCGCCGGCGCCGGGTCGGTCAAGTCGTCAGCCGGCACATAAACGGCCTGAACCGACGTGATCGAGCCCTTGCGGGTCGAGGTAATGCGCTCCTGCAGCGCGCCCATTTCAGTCGCCAGCGTGGGCTGATAGCCAACGGCGCTGGGCATACGGCCCAGCAGCGCGGAAACCTCCGAACCGGCCTGCGTGAAGCGGAAGATGTTATCAATGAAGAGCAGCACGTCCTGATTTTCGCGATCGCGGAAATACTCCGCCATCGTCAGGCCGGACAGAGCCACGCGCATACGCGCTCCCGGCGGCTCGTTCATCTGGCCGTAAACCAGCGCGGTCTTGCCCAGAACGCCGCTTTCCTTCATTTCGTTGTAGAGGTCATTGCCCTCGCGCGTGCGTTCACCGACGCCGGTAAAGACCGACAGGCCGCCGTGCTCGGTGGCAATGTTGTGAATCAATTCCATGATCAGAACGGTTTTGCCGACGCCGGCGCCGCCGAAGAGGCCGATTTTGCCGCCCTTGGAATAGGGCGCGATCAGGTCAACGACCTTGATGCCGGTCTCCAGGATTTCCTCCGTGCTCTGCTGATCCTCATAGCTGGGCGCAGGACGGTGAATGGGCCAGCTTTCGCTCGCCTTGGGCGCAGGCATTTCGTCGATCGGCTCGCCCAGCAGATTGAATATGCGACCCAGGCATTCCTTGCCGACCGGCACTTCAATGGGCGAACCGGTATCGATCGCCTCAACGCCGCGCGTCAGGCCGTCGGTGCTGCTCATGGCGATGCAGCGCACGACGTTGTCGCCGATGTGCTGCGCCACTTCGGCAATCAGCTTGCGGCCGCTAAAGTGAATTTCTATGGCGTTCAAGAGCGCCGGCATCTGGTTGTCCTCAAAGCGGATATCCAGAACCGGGCCTATCACCTGCACAATCGTGCCGATGTTGCGCGTTTCCATCTTCATAACTCCTATCTCGATCCGTTACTGTTCCGCACCGGCAACGATTTCCGTGATTTCCTGCGTGATCGAGCCCTGGCGGGCGCGGTTATAATGCAGGCTCAAATCGGCGATCATCTGATCGGCGTTCTTGGTCGCGGAATCCATGGCGTTGCGGCGGGATGCCATTTCACTGGCCACCGCGTCGCACACGGCGCCGTACAGGCAGCCCGTCAGGTAATCCGGCATAACCGCTTCAAGCAGCTCGGCAGGCTTCGGCTCCATGATCATCTGGCTGTGCGATTCGGTCTGCGGCGCGCGGTCAACCGGCAAAAGCTGCACGGTCTGCGCGTCCTGCGTCATCACCGAGACGAACGTCGTATCGACCATCACCACGCGGTCAAAGTACCCGCTCAGATAGCCATCAATCAGCAGACAGGCCATTTCGCGGCACTTGTCCGCTGTCACCTGCTCGGCTTTGATGTAATCGCTGCTGAGGATATCCGCGCCGCGATGCGTATAGCGATCCACGGCCTTCTTGCCAATGGGCAGCACCACGCAATCCCCGTTCATCATTTCATCGGCCAGCTTGAAGACGGCGGCATTGTAATGCCCCGCCAGGCCTCGGTCGCCGGCAATGATGACAAAGCATGTTTTACCACCTGGACGCTCATTAAAGAACGGTGATTCAACATCCCGGTGCGCGGCAATATCGGCAATAATCTGCCGAACCGCCTTCATATAAGGACGCGTGTCCTCCATGCGCTGACGGGCACGCCGAAGCTTCGAGGAAGCCACCAGCTGCATGGCCGAGGTGATCTGCTTCGTGCTTTCGACGCTGCGTATGCGGAGCTTGATATCCTTCATTG
>CAYOTH010000433.1:0-1870 GCA_964406835.1 uncultured Oscillospiraceae bacterium | reverse complement strand
CTCTATTATATCAGAAAAGGCCGCTTTTTGCGACCTTTTTTGACAGGCTGAGGCGCATTTTTAGCGCCTGAGGCGCGGCGGTGAAGGGTATATGAAGTTTTATGGAACACCGGAAATGCCGCGTGAGTCTATTGACAAATAAGTCAAAATGTGATAATCTAGTATCGGAAACTAGATGAGATGGAGATTAAAATATGTTCGTGTTGATGACAGATACATCGGCCAATTTGGACAGCGCTGTTTTGGCGCGGCGCGGCATTGAGATTGTGCCGTTTTCCTTTTATGATGAGAAGAACGAGCAGGAGCAGATTTGCCTGGATACGCATGCCTTTGACGGCGAAACGTATTATGAGGCTATGCGACATGGCGCGCGCTATGTGACCTCTCAGATCACGCCTCAGCGCTATATCGACCACATGGAGCCGCTGCTCAAAGCGGGGAAGGACATTCTCTTTGTCGGCATGTCCTCGGGGATTAGCGGCGCTTATCATTCGGCTGAGATGGCGGCCTCGACGCTTCGGGAGAGCTATCCAGAGCGCTCTATTCGCCTGGTGGACACGCTGGGGGCGTCGCTGGGCGAGGGGATTTTGGTGATTCATGCGGCGCAGCGCCGCGATGAGGGATGGGGCCTGGATGAAACGGCGGACGAGCTGATGAATCTGCGTCCGAGAATGTGCCAGGTCTTTACCGTGGATGATTTGACATTTCTGCATCGTTCTGGGCGCATTTCGGGCGTGGCGGCGCTAGCCGGAAATATTCTGAGCATCAAGCCGCTGCTCAAGGGCAATGAAGAGGGCAAGATCGTCTGCTATGGCCGCGCACGAGGTCGCAAGAGCGCGATCAAGGCGCTGGCTGAGCGCTATGACGAGCTGGTTAAAGCGCCTCAGGAGCAGATTATAGGCATTGCTCATGCCGGCTGCGCACAGGAGGCCGCGCAATTGGCCGAGTTGCTCGGGCGCAATCATCCGCCGAAGGATATACTGACGGTCTGCTACGAGCCGGTGACCGGCGCGCACGTCGGTCCGGGAACGCTGGCGCTGTTCTTCCTGGGCGAGGACGATGTGCGTTTGAAATAGGAGGGATGAACATGGCAAGAACAAAGCTTCGGGATCGGCAGCTGCCCGATTATACGCGCGGCGAGGAGCTGTTTAACTTTATTTCCCACGTTGTGGGCGGTGCGTTTGCCGTGGTTGCGCTGGTGACGTGCATTCTGAAGGCGGCCTTTTCCGGAAGTGCCTGGGGCGTTGTCGGGGCGTCGATTTACGGGGCGTCGCTGATTGTGCTCTATACGATGTCCAGCATTTATCATGGCCTGCGTCCGGTTCGCGCCAAGAAGGTCATGCAGGTGCTCGATCACTGCGCCATTTACGTTCTGATTGGCGGCACCTATACGCCGATCATGCTCTGCGCGGTGCGGCCGCTGCATCCGGGCTGGGGCTGGGCGATCTTCGGCGTGGTCTGGGGGCTGGCGGCCATGGCCACGGTCTTTACGGCGATTGATTTAAAAAAATACAATAAGCTGTCGATGATCTGCTATATTGCCATGGGCTGGTGCGTTATTCTGGCGATTAAGCCGGTGCTGGATACGGTCGGCACGGCGGGATTTATCTGGCTGCTGCTGGGCGGCGTGGCCTACACGCTGGGCGCACTGCTCTACAACATCGGCAAAAAGCAGCAGAAAAAATACATGCACGCGGTGTTCCATCTCTTCGTGCTGCTGGGAAGCGTGCTTCAGTATGTCTGCGTGCTGGGGGATGTGCTCTAAGAAAAGAAAAAATAAAACGCCGCGCAGGTCTTTTAAGAGGCCTGCGCGGCGCCAGCCTGTCAAAAAAGGTCGCAAAAAGCGTCCTTTTCTGATATAATAGAGGCG
>CAYOTH010000432.1:0-1886 GCA_964406835.1 uncultured Oscillospiraceae bacterium | reverse complement strand
ATCTGGCCTTCCTCATTTCGGGTGTAGGAGACGTCTTCGATGCCGTAGAAGATCAGGTTGGCGAACTCGGTGTTGCCGATCAGCTCGTTGAGGAACATCATGGCGCGGGCCGGATCCTCAGAGGTCGAGGAGATGGCGTTCATGGAGCCGTACAGCTTGTTGGTGGTGGTGTAGGCGTAGTTGAGCAGATACTCGCGGTAATCCTGGCCGTACTTCTCGTTGTAGCCAGCCAGACGCTTGGCCATGGAGTCCTGCGTGCTGAAGGACGGATCCATGTTCTCAACAGCGTTCGAGGTCTCGGGGTCGATCGGCAGAACGCCCGCGTTGAACAGCTCGCGAACCTGCTTGCAGAAGTTCGCAAACTCAGGCGTAGCAAATTGGTTGAAGACCACGTTCTTCTCCTGGTTGGCGTAGGTATCGTCGCCCAGGGTCACAACACCGGGGTCGCTGGCGGAACCGGTCATCGGCTCGCAGGGATAGAGCGCCTCAAAAGCGCCGGTGCCGATGGCAGTCACGAAGCCCTTGTCGTTCTCGCCGCCGTTCTTCTTCATCTCGGAGCACCAGTTCAGGAAAGCCGCCCAGCGCGCTTCCTTGTCCAATTCAGCGTTATCCAGCCAGGAAAGATCCACGCCGGCCGCCTCGGACTGAACCGCGGAGATGCCATAGTAGAAGTAGGAGCAGGAATACTTGTGGGTCGGGATGGCGTATTTCTCGCCGTTGATGGTCACGCAATCCCACAAAGCCTGCGGATAGATCGCCAGGATGTCCTTGCCGTACTCATTGAGCAGCTCGGTCAGCGGCTCGAAGGCTTCCATCGCGACGTAGTTCGGATACTGGTTGGAAATGAACGCAATATCGAACTTCTCGCCCGCAGTGGCCAGCATCTGCAGCTTGGTCAGGTGATCGCTGTTGCCGTTCTTATACATTTTCAAGGTCGCGTTGAACTTCTCAGTCATGACTTTATTGATCTCGGCCATGACGGCTTCTTCGGAATTGGCCGTGGACGCCAGCGTATACCATTCGATCTCATACGGATCGAGGGTACTCGAATCGACATCAGCATAAGCGATGGACGCCATGCAGGTGAAGACCAAGGCCAGAGCCAGAACGAGAGACAGAGTCTTTTTCATGGATAAGTCCTCCTTGAATAATATTTGTTGCAGAGAGCACCCACCGGCCCTCTGAAAACAACCTGTGGATATTAGCCCTTGACGGAGCCAAGGGTCAGGCCCTTGACGAAATACTTCTGGAAGAAGGGATAGAAGACCAGCACAGGCGTCATGGTGATGACGGTCAGCGCCATCTTGGCCGATTCATTGGGCAGCGACTCCATAATCAGAGCGCCTTCCTCGGACATGGCCAGATCGGCATTGGAGCGCAGAAGCTGAATGTCGTTCATGACGCGCTTGAGCATGTACTGAATCGTCCAGAGGTTTTCGTTGTCGATGTAGAGCATGACGTTGAACCAGGAGCTGAAATAGCTGATGGCCGTGAACAGGCCGATGGTCGCCAGTGCCGGCTTCGAAATCGGCAAAACGATCTGCGCGTAGATTCGGAATTCCCCTGCGCCGTCAATCTTGGCCGCCTCGATCAGCGCTTCATTACCGCCCGAGGAGAAGAAGGTGCGCAGCACGATGATATTGTACGCACCGACCAGGCTGGGCAGAAGCAGCACCCAAATGGTATCGCGCAGGCCAAACACCGTGGTGTTGATGATGTAGCTCGAAACCATGCCGCCACTGAAGAGCATCGTAAAGTAAGCGAAGAACGTCAGCACCTGGCGGGGCTTAAAATCCTTTCGGGAGAGCGCATAGCCGTACATGGTCATAAACCACAGCGACAGAATCGTGCCAACCACCGTCAGGAACAGAGTGTTGCGATAGCAG
>CAYOTH010000431.1:0-1894 GCA_964406835.1 uncultured Oscillospiraceae bacterium | reverse complement strand
ATCCTGGGCGAAAACGGCCGCTTCATATCGCTCATCAAGCCGCAGTTTGAGGCTGGCCGCGAAAACGTCGGCAAAAAAGGCGTCGTCAGCGATCCGGCAGTTCATCGCCAGGTGGTCGAATCGATTGTCGATTTCGTGCCGACGCTGGGCTGGAAGGCGCGCGCCGTGGATTTTTCGCCCATCACCGGCCCGGAGGGCAACATTGAATTTCTGGTCGATCTGCTGCCGGCTGCCCGCGTGGAGGGCGGCGTCACTCATGAGGACATTGCCCGCGCCGTCGAAGATGCGCACATTGCCCACAAAAAGTAAGCCTGCAATTCTTTCAAGGCGGTCTGTATTCGGCAGGCCGCTTTTTGCGTCTTCCAGGCATTTCCATTGACGTTTGGCCTCCTTTGCGCTACAATAGCCTTGAAATTCCCCGAAACATCCGATAAAGGAGTTGATCTTCCCATGAACAAACGAATCGCCTTATGGCTTGTTGTCCTGCTTGCGCTGACCTCTCTGAGCCTGAGCGCATCAGCTGATATTTCCCACGAACGAAACACGCAGCTCATTGCCGAGGTCAATGCCGAGCGCGCCCGCCGCGGCCTAAGCACGCTGAGAGAGGATCCGTCCCTGATGCAGGCCGCCGCCTTGCGCGCGCAGGAAATCACTGAACTTTTCAGCCACACCCGCCCGGACGGCTCGTCCTGCTTCACCGTTTCTGAAATGGCCTATGGCGAAAACATCGCCCGGGGCCACAACAGCGTCAATCGCGTCATGGCCGCCTGGATGACCTCAAGTGGCCACCGCCAGAACATACTGCGCGCCTCTTATGGCTGCATCGGCGTATGCTGCCTGTATCATAACGGCCTTTGGTATTGGGTACAGCTCTTCGGAAAATAGGCCTTTCATGGTTTAATTGATAGGAAGAAATTCCCTAAAGCCCCATTCCCGAACACCCCCAGGCCCTTTTCCCGGAGCGAGCCGATTGCTCCTTTTAGACGCCGTGTGTATTTTTTCCGAAAAAGCCACGCGCACGATCCGAAACAATATTGCTTTTTCACAGGCGCTGTGCTATAATATCAACAAAATTGAGGGAGTAATTCCGTGCCCCCTGGGTACGAAGCTGACCCGTCAGAACGGCCTGATGGCCCGGGATGCTTATAAAGAATGAGACTCATGTACGAATCAGAGATACTGTCGTACATGAGTCTCTTTTTTTACCTCAAATTTAAGCAAAGGAGCTTCCGTTATGAAAAAAGCCTACACCCAATCCGCCCAGGATGTTCTTCAGCAGCTTGGTGTACCGGCCGAGGGACTGACCGGCGCTCAGGCCGCCGATCGTCTCCGGCAGTATGGCCCCAACAAGCTGAAGGAGGCCGAAAATCCCAGTCTCTTGCAGCGCTTCATCTCGCAGCTGAAGGACCCCATGCTGATCATACTGCTTATCGCCGCTGCGATCAGCGCCCTGACCGGCATGCTGGCCGGCGAAGGCGACTGGGCAGAGGTCATCATCATCTTGGCCGTGGTGCTGCTCAACGCCGTGCTCGGCGTCTTTCAGGAAAGCAAGGCCGAAGCAGCCATTGAGGCGCTGCAAAACATGACTGCGGCCACCTGCAAGGTGCTGCGCGACGGCAAGCTGACCATACTGCACTCCGACGAACTGGTTCCCGGCGACGTTGTCCTGCTCGAGGCCGGCGACGCCGTTCCGGCTGACGGACGCATCATTGAAAACGCCTCGCTGAAAATCGAAGAAGCGGCGCTCACCGGCGAATCCGTGCCGGTCAATAAGGTCTACGAGGCGCTTGGCCTGACACCGGGTCAGGAGGACGTCCCGCTGGGCGATCGCAAGAACATGGTCTATATGGGCTCAACCGTGGTTTATGGCCGCGGCAAGGCCGTCATCACCGCC
>CAYOTH010000430.1:0-1894 GCA_964406835.1 uncultured Oscillospiraceae bacterium | reverse complement strand
ACTTTACGTTTCATAGGACGGTTTTTTCATCATTTTGGCTTACCGATAGCCGTCTTTCTCCCAGCTTTTGGCGAACATCTTGAGCTTTTCAATAAACACATGGTTGTTAGCGCTCTTTTCGAGCATGCCCAGCGTCTGCTCGGTGTTCTCCTGCGTATTGCCCGAAAGATAGCGCCGAAGCGTCAGGACGCCCTCCTGCTCATCAGGCGTTAAGAGCAGCTCGTCGCGCCGCGTGCCTGATTTAATCAAATCAATTGCCGGGAAAATGCGCCGTTCGGAAAGCTTTCTGTCCAGATGCAGCTCCATGTTGCCGGTGCCCTTAAATTCCTCATAGATAATATCATCCATGCGGCTGCCGGTGTCCACCAGCGCCGTGGCGATGATGGTCAGGCTGCCGCCATTTTCGATGTTGCGCGCCGCGCCAAAAAAGCGCTTAGGCTTATACAGCGCCCCCGGATCCAGACCGCCGGAGAGCGAGCGCCCGGTTGGGGGAATCACCAGGTTATAGGCGCGCGCCAGGCGGGTAATCGAATCGAGCAACACCACCACGTCCTGGCCATGCTCCACCAGGCGTTCGGCCCGCTCAAGCACCATTTCCGCCACCTTGGTGTGGTTTTCCGGTTCCTCGTCAAAGGTCGAAAAGACCACCTCGCCCGAAATCGAGCGCTGCATGTCAGTCACTTCTTCGGGCCGCTCGTCGATCAGCAAAACGATCAGCTTGACATCCGGATAGTTGGTCGTCAGCGCGTTGGCAATTTTCTTGAGCAGTACCGTCTTGCCCGCCTTGGGCTGGGAAACGATCAGGCCGCGCTGGCCCTTGCCGATGGGCGCAACCAGATCCAGCGCCCGAATGGCCAAATCACTCTCGTTATCCGTGTTTTCCAGGCGCAGTCGCTCGTTGGGGTAAATCGGCGTCAAATCGTCAAAGGAGCGCCGACGCTGCGCCTTTTCGGGCGGCTCGCCATTGACCGAGGTGATATAAAACAGCGCACTGTAGCGATCGCCCTCGCGCTGAGGCCTCGTCTTGCCGACCACCCAATCACCGGTCTTCAGATTAAAGCGGCGAATCTGCGCGATGGACACATAGGTATCGCGGTCGCCAGGCAGATAGTTTTCGGCGCGAAGAAAGCCGTAACCGTCTAGCTGAATATCCAGCACACCTTGCCCCTCGCCGCACTCGCTGGCCGAAAGCAGCCCCTCGACCGCCGGATTCGACGTCCCCAATTCGGCGTTATAATAGCCGGTCTCCCGCCGCCGCGGAAAAGGCGTCTCCTCAGAATCCGCGCCATAGCGCTGATATGCGCGTTGATCTTTGCTGTTTTCAGCGGCGTTATAACGCTGATACGAGCGTGCTTCGCCGTTACTGTTTTCAGGACTGTTAGATCGCTGATATACGCGTTGTTCATTGTCGGTTTCAGGGTTGTTTAGCCGCTGATACGAGCGTAGCTCTCCGTTGCCGGTTTCAGAGTTGCTGTATCGCTGATAGGGACGTTGAGCGTTGCTGTTTTCCGAAGCCGATCGTATTGCGCCATGAGACCCGGTCAAGCGACGCCCTTCCCTCGGAGCTGTCCACGAAGAACGTGTCGCCTCTACCGTCTTCTCCCGCTCGTCCCGCATCGTTCGAGGAACGCGTCCACGCATAATCGGCGCGCGTCCTTCCCTATTCGCGCCGCCCTGAATCATTCGACGTCCTGCCGGAATCTCTCGTTCCGCTCCGCTCTCCTGACGCTGGATTTCCCCGTCAAAACCCGAAGCAAACGTTTCCTCCGCCCTCGGCACTGAAACAGCCTCACGAGACTTCTCTGTCACATGAGCCGAAGTTGTTGACGTTTCCGAAGCAGCGGCAGGAACCGCCTTGCGCGGCGCTTCCTCACTATGCTGCGCTGAATCCATC
>CAYOTH010000429.1:0-1905 GCA_964406835.1 uncultured Oscillospiraceae bacterium | reverse complement strand
CCTATCGCACCATCTGCCTGGCGACGGCTGAGCGTGATTCCGCGCGCAACAACGGCGAGTGGACGGCTGTCGAGTGCTGAAAATCAGCGGGAGGACAAAAAGCAATGAGAAAAATGGGTGAACCGGGACGCACGATCTACCTGGGCATTATCGGCTTGGGCGGACGCGGCTGCGGTCAGATGAAATGCCTGCTGGGTATGCCTGATGTGAAGGTGCGCGTGGTATGCGATCTTTACGAGGATCGCGTTGAAAATGCGCAGAACATCGCCGAGGAAATGCAGGGCTTCCGTCCAGAGGGCGATACCGATTACAAGCGCGTTGTGGCGCGCGACGATATCGACGCCTGCGTGGTTATGACCAGTTGGACGACGCACATCGCCATCTGCATTGCCGCTATGAAGGCCGGCAAGCGCGTGGCCATGGAAGTCGGCGGCGCGGGTTCGGTCGAGGAGTGCTGGCGCATGGTGCGCACCAGCGAGGAAACCGGCATTCCCTGTATGCTGCTGGAGAACTGCTGCTATAACAACCGCGAAATGGCGCTGCTCAACATGGTACGCCAGGGCGTGTTTGGTGAGGTGACGCATTGCCAGGGCGGCTATGAGCATGACCTGCGCGATGAAATCGGCTGGGGCGATGTGCGCCGCCACTATCGTCAGGACAACTTCCTGAACCGCAACGGCGAGCTGTATCCCACCCATGAGCTGGGTCCGATCGCCAAGTACCTGAACATCAACCGCGGCAACCGCATGGTGTCGCTGGTCAGCATGGCCTCCAAGAGCGCCGGTCTGAAGGAGTGGTTCAAGCAGAACCGTCCGGATGACGAAGTGGCCAAGAAGCCTGTGCATGAGGGCGATGTCGTGACCACGCTGATTAAGTGCGCCAATGGCGAGACCATTGTGCTGACACATGACTGTACCTCTCCGCGCCCGTATTCGCGCGGTGGCCGCATTCAGGGTTCGAAGGGCATCTGGATGGAGGACAACGAGTCGATCTATATCGACGGCGGCCTGTCCGATGCTATGGATGAGCACAGCGAGCCGATTCCTGCGCACACCTGGGCGAGCGAGAAGAGCTATCTGGAAAAGTACAAGCATCCGCTCTGGAAGGAGTACGAGGAGTTCGGCCTGCGCGAGGGCCATGGCGGTATGGACTATCTGTGCCTGCGCGCCTTTGTCGAGAGCGTTCAGGACGGCACCAATCCGCCCATTGACGTCTACGATGCGGCTTCCTGGCTGAGCATTACGGCACTGAGCGAGGCTTCCATTGCGACGGGCAGCGCGCCTGTGGCCATCCCGGATTTCACTGACGGCGAGTGGATTCACCGCCATGGCGATGCCGACGGCCGCTATGCGCTGGACTAATTGAATAACGACGCGCGGCGTTTCTTCCTTATAACGAAGAGGCGTCGCGCGGCGGCGGTTATTTATAAAGGCTGAATTTAGTGCGGCATGGACCGGCTCAGGCGGGTGCAGGCTGCTCTGAAGATATATTTTCAAGGAGGGTTTTACCATGCAGGTGTTTGTTTACAAAAATGAAGCGGAAGTCGGCAAGGCGGCGGGCATGATCGTTGCGTCCGAAATTCTGAAGAAGCCGGATTGCGTGCTGGGTCTGGCGACGGGTTCTACCCCGATTCCGACCTATCAGGAAATGATTCGCATGAATAAGGAAGGTCTGCTGGATTTCTCCAAGGTGCGTTCCTACAATCTGGATGAGTACATCGGCCTTTCTCCCGATCATGTGTGCAGCTATCGCCGTTTCATGAACGAGCAGCTGTTCGATCACATCAACATCGATAAGGCCAACACTCATGTGCCCTGCGGCATTGGTGCCGATCACGAGGCGGATGCCAAGGCCTACGACGAGGCGGTTGAGGCGGCCGGCGGCATCGATCTGCAGATTCTGGGT
>CAYOTH010000428.1:0-1906 GCA_964406835.1 uncultured Oscillospiraceae bacterium | reverse complement strand
ACGCCCGGCTGCGTGACAGCCTGGACGAGGCCAAAAAGCGCGGCCTGAAAATCACCTTTGAGGAAATTCAGCTCAAAGACGCCCATCCCAACACGGTGCGTCTGAACCTGACTGGCATCAGCGGAAAAACCATTGAGGTCATCGGCGCGTCGGTGGGCGGCGGCAGCATTGAAATCCGCGCCATTGATTCTTTGAGCCTGCGCGTCACGGCGCAGAAGCACACGCTCATCATCGCCCACTGCGACACCCCCGGCATCATCGCCCGGGTGAGCAGCCTGCTGGCCGGCGCGCCGGTCAACATCGCCACCATGCAGGTGGCCCGCAGTGCCGCCGGCGGCAAGGCCATGACCACCATGGAGCTGGACGAGCTGCCGCCGTCGGAAATCGTCGCGGCCCTGCGCGTCATGAAGGGCGTCGAATCGGTCACGCTGCTGCAGGCCGGCTAAAGACAGTGAAAGGAGCCATCAACCCATGAGAGAAGATTCCATCGCCGCGCTGCTTGAAAAGGCAGAGGACGGCAAAATATCACGCTTAGCCGAAGAATGGCAAGCCGCCGAAGACAAAACCGACGTTTCTTCCGTGCGCGAGCGCATGGCCCGCTATCTGAGCATCATGCGCGATTCGGTCAACGAGGGCTTGAACGCGCAAAGGCGATCGCTCTCCGGGCTGACCGGCGGACAGGCTGTGCGCATTGCCGAAGCCGTCACCCAGGGCAAAACGGCCTCCGGTTCGCTGATGGGCCGAGCCGCCGCGCGCGCCATGGCCGTGGCCGAATGCAACGCCGCCATGGGACGCATCGTGGCTGCGCCCACCGCCGGTTCCTGCGGCATCCTGCCGGCCGCGCTGCTCACAGCCCAAGAGGAATACGGCCTTTCCGACGAGGAGCTGACCGGCGCGCTGCTCACAGCCTCGCTCTTTGGCCAGGTCATCGCGCGGCGCGCCAGCATATCGGGCGCAGCCGGCGGCTGTCAGGCCGAATGCGGAAGCGCGGCGGCCATGGCGGCGGCGGCTCTGGTTGAACTGCGCGGCGGCACGGCCGATATGTGCGCTCAGGCCTGCTCGTTCGCGCTGATGAACACCATGGGACTGGTCTGCGATCCGGTGGCGGGCCTGGTCGAGATTCCCTGCGTTTACCGCAATGTCGGCGGCGTGGCCAACGCCTTCACCGCTGCGGATATGGCCCTGGCCGGAATGCGCAGCCCCATACCGACCGACGAGGTTATCGACGCCATGCAGTCCGTCGGCGAGCAGATGCCCGCCTGCCTGCGCGAAACCGGCGAGGGCGGCGTGGCCGGTACCCCCAAGGCGCGCGAAATCGCACATCGCATTCTCGACGCCGAGCCTCTTTAAGCCCTGAACGATTCGCTCTGAGTCCGAAGCGCCTTAAGCGTTTCCGGCCAGTAATCAATCAAATCGGCGGCGTTCATGGCCGTCTCGTCCAGCGCCCGCGCGGCGGTTTCTCCGCACAATCCGTGCAGCTCGCTGCCCGCCCAGGCGGCCTGAATCGGCTCCACGCTCTGCGCCAGCAGCGCGCCGATCATGCCCGAAAGCACATCGCCGCTGCCGCCGCGTGCCATGCCCCCGCAGCCTGAAGCGCTTAAAAACGTACCGGTGGGGCCGTGAATCACGCTGGAAGCGCCCTTTAAAAGCGCCGTACTGCCCTGCACCGCCAGTTTTTTCGCATCTTCCACCGGATTGGACAGCGCGCCCAGCAGACGCGCGGCCTCGCCCGGATGCGGCGTCAGCACATGCTGCCTTCCCAAGAAGCGCCCAAGCGGCTCGTTTTCGGCGATCAGGTTGAGCGCGTCGGCGTCAATCACCGTCGGCAGATCGCACTGCAAAACTGCCTCGACCGCCTCGGGCGCGGCGCGGCGGGACAGCCCCGGGCCAATAATCACGGCGTTCT
>CAYOTH010000427.1:0-1910 GCA_964406835.1 uncultured Oscillospiraceae bacterium | reverse complement strand
CGCCTCTATTATATCAGAAAAGGCCGCTTTTTGCGACCTTTTTTGACAGGCTGAGTCGCGCCCGTGTTCTCTCATTTTTAAGAGAACATCGGGCGCGACTTTTTATTTTTCCGACTCAAAGGCCAGAATAACTTTTGACTAATAGCAGGGAATATGATAGAATAGAGACGTAAAATCAGTTTTTTCGAAGCGGCATGCGATCAACCAGCTTCAGCAGTGGGTAAAGCAGTAGCACGTCAACCGGATATTGCAGAAGGTTTTTGAAAAAGCGCGCGGGCAGTATGGCCCAAAACGCCTTGCCATAGAGCAGATCCAGCCAGAGCGTGTTCAAGAGCAGATTGCAGGCCACATCAATCAGCAGCTTGGCCAGCAGCACGCGGCTGAGGCTGGGCCGCCGCTCATAGAGCATATAGCCATAAATCAGTCCGCCTACAAAGCCGGTCAGCGTAAAGCCCGGAAAATATGGGCCAATCGGATGAATGATTGAGCCCAGTATATCGGAAAGCGCGCCGTTGATCGCCGCCGCCGCCGGGCCGAACAGCATTCCCACCACCGCCCGCGACAGATAGCCGAACGATATGCGGACGTTGGGGCCGATCGGTATGGAGGCCACCATGCCAAGCAGCACTTCAATAGCCAACAGCATGGCTACCGCCGCCATTGTGCGAATATTCTTTAAAGCGCGCAGTGAGCGCATAAAAACGTTTTGCGTGTTTTTCACTGTTCATCCCTCCAGACGCGATCATTATACAGGGGATTGCGTCCCAGGCGAAACCATAATTAAGGCAGGTTGTGTTAAATGACGAAGAAAAAAGTTTACCGACCGCGCATCATCAGCATCGATCCCGGGCTGATGCCCTACACTCAGGAGATTCGCGCGCGCATCGAACACTACCGCGCCGTGCGCGCCTCCCTGCTGGACGGGCAGGACATCGCCTCCTTTTCAAACGGCTACCTTTACTTCGGACTGCACCGCACAGACGGCGGCTGGCTCTTCCGCGAACACGCCCCCGCCGCCAGCGCCGTCCATATTTTCGGCGATTTCAACGGCTGGGATCGCGCGGCGCACCCGCTCAAGCGCCTTACGGGCGGCGACTGGGAAATCTTTCTGCCTGGAGAGGAAGCGCTCAAGCCGGGCGATAAGTATCTGCTTCAGATCACCACGGCCCAAGGCGATGTGATCGACCGCATTCCCGCCTACGCCACCAGCGTCGTTCAGCAGCCGGAGAGCTTCCAGTTCGACGCCCGGATTCCCTCGTGCCAGCCCTTTGAATGGCACGACGCCCGGCGTCCCGCCTCCTTCCCCACGCCTCTGCTGATTTACGAATGCCACATCGGCATGGCGCAGGAGGACGGAGGCATCGGCACCTATCGCCACTTTGCCGATACGGTATTGCCCCGCATCAAAAAGGACGGCTACAACACGGTGCAGCTGATGGCCATTCAGGAACATGCCTATTATGCCAGCTTCGGCTATCAGGTCACCAATCCCTTCGCTGCCGCCTCGTGGTATGGCGAACCGGATGACCTTAAATATCTGATCGACCGCGCCCATACGCTGGGCCTTAAAGTGCTGCTGGATCTGGTGCATTCGCATTCCGCCGCCAACGAGCGCGAGGGTATCTGCAATTTTGACGGCAGCGGCTCGCTGTATTGCAGCGGATATCACCCTGCCTGGGGAAGCCGCCTGTTCAATTACGGCCGACACGATGTGATCCACTATCTGCTCTCCAACATCAAATTCTGGATGGAGGAATACCACTTCGACGGCTTCCGTTTTGACGGCGTGACCAGCATGATCTACCGCGATCACGGACTGGAGCGCTGCTTCACCGGCTATGGCGATTATTTTAACGGCAATGCCGATTTCGATGCGCTGACCTATCTGACGCTGGCCACCGAGCTGATTC
>CAYOTH010000426.1:0-1919 GCA_964406835.1 uncultured Oscillospiraceae bacterium | reverse complement strand
ATGAAGGCGGGCACCTCGCCCTCCGCCTTGTAGCGCAGATTATGCTCCAGGCTGGCCCAGAAGTCCATCGCCACGGTGCGAATCTGCACTTCGACGGGGATATACACCTTGGCCCCGGAGAGATAGACCGGCACATCGATCACCAGATGCAGGCTGCGATAGCCGTTTTCCTTTGGGTTTTTGATATAGTTTTTCTCCTCGATGAGCTGCACATCGTCCTGCCCGGTCAAAAGCTGCGCCACGGTGAAAATGTCCTCGACATAGCAGCAAACCACGCGCACCCCGGCGATATCGCGCAGGTTTTTCTTGGCGTTGGTCATAGAAACCGGCACGCCGATTTTTTTGAGCTTACGGCTGATGCTTTGAGGCGTTTTGACGCGCGTTTGAATGTGATGAATGGGATTATGGCTGTGCTGAACGCGAAATTCGCTGTTGAGCGTTTCCAGTCTCCCCCGAACAAATTCGATGCCGGCATTATACAGAAACTGAACCTTATTATAAGCGGTGAGCATTTCCTTAAATTCCGCATCGAAGAGCAGCTCGTTAACCTCCGGCTCTGCGGCGGGCGTTTGAGTAAACTGCAAAAAACATCCCTCTCTTTCCGGACAGGCGCGTCTCTTCCCAGCCCATCCTCTTTTATTATATACCGGCCCATGCGTTAAATCAACGTTTATTTTCCGTCTTTTTTCTTTTCTCCCATTTTTTGTTCCGATACCCGGGTGAAGATTTCACAAATCGCCTGAAGCCTGCGCATTTCCCCAGCAAAAATCAAACGCTCAGTCCTCACAAGCGCTGTTTTGCAAGTCAACAGCCGAACACGACAGTCGTGACAAAGAGCCGTTGCAGAACTTTTTTCGTTCGCAGCCTCAACCGCAAGCTGACTCTTCCTTCGCCTTATGCGAAATATTCCGGCTTTCAGCGCCGGAATTTCGATAGCTTGCCGCTCATTAAAGTGGGGAACAATTACGATTCACACGTTAAGAAAAGAAGCCTTTCTCCCCCCGAGGCAAAGCTGTCCCCTGCTAAAGTCCAGCCACAGCCATTTGCGTTTCATGCCCACTTCGCCCACACGGAACAAAACGACTGGCTCTCCAAAGCAAAATTCCGATGACTGGACGCTAGCTAAAGTTGAAAGTGCCTCGGAAGCTCGACGGGCAATATCAATGTTTGAAAAGCCTATAGCCGATCGCCTGCGCCTTATGCGAAACACTCCCCGGATTTTAGCGTTCAACTTTCGATACCTTGTCGCTCAGTGAGGTTATCCACTAAAACCACATCGCATAATCACTAAACAAAAGGAGGGGCGAAAAGTACGAAAGGACGCGAAGTTTTCGCCGAATGCCCGTGTCTTTTGGGCGAATACTGTGCTATAATGGTTGCAGATTTTACCCCCCCAAAGGAGCACGCCATGGCACAGATCATCGAACTGACCGATTTGAACGCGCCTGAGCTCGACGTTTACGCCCACTTGACCGAGGCTCAGCTGCGCGCCCGCCGCCATCCCAAGGAAGCGCTCTTCATCGCCGAAAGCCACAAGGTCATCGCTCATGCGCTGGACGCCGGATACGAGCCGGTTTCCATGCTGATGGAGCGCAGTCACATCACCGACACTGGACGCGCGCTGATCGAGCGCTGCCCTGAAACGCCCGTCTACACTGCCGATCGCGCGCTTCTGGCTCAGCTGACCGGCTACGAAATGACGCGCGGCTTTCTGTGCGCCATGCACCGCCGCCCGATGCCGACGCTGGAAGCCGTCTGCCAAAATGCCCGCCGCATCGCTGTGCTGGAAAACATCGTCGATCCTTCTAACGTGGGAGCCGCTGTGCGCTGCGCCGCCGCCCTGGGCTTTGACGCAGTGCTCTTCTCCCCCTCCTGCTGCGATCCCCTGCACCGGCGCGCCGTGCGCGTGAGCATGGGCA
>CAYOTH010000425.1:0-1925 GCA_964406835.1 uncultured Oscillospiraceae bacterium | reverse complement strand
GCGCTGAATCCATCTCCTTTTTCAGAACCTCGGGCGTCGCCGAAAGAGCGCCAGAATCCGCCTTGCGCAGCGTCTCCTCGTTACGCTGCACCGAAGCTGCGGCGACCGACTTTTCGCCTGCGTCCTGACGCAACGCGGCACCTCGGCGGCCCCGGGAGGCTTTTTCGAACGCGGCAGGCGTCTGAGTCATCTGAACCGTCTTAGCCTCTTCCGGCGCGCGATTCAGCGGCTCATCAGGCTGCCGGGACGCCTCTAAAATCAGCTCGACCATGCGTGCTTTTGTCGTTCCTGCCGGAAGCCGAACGCCCCGCGCCTTGGCCAGCGCGCGCAATTCGACCACCGTCTTTTCAAAAAGCGAACGATATTCCACTCTGGAACTCCTTTCACTGGTCGCTTTCATGGAAAAAGAAACCGTCATTCCTCGCTGAAGCGCTTAACCGCCACGGCGACATCGCGCGTAATAGCCTGCTCGACCCAGTGCTCGAGATCGTCATAGCCCGGCCCGCTCATCACGTCCAGGCCCACCTCGGCCATCATGCCGCGCACCATATCGCCTGAAAGCGTATTGACATTAAAGGAAAGCGCCATTGCGCCGCCGGTTTTGAGCGTCCTCACCCAAACAGGCAGCACATCGTAGAGCATATCCTCCAGCGACGCACACTTTTTACCGCTCGCCCCCGGAGCATGCTGAACGCCGTAGGGCAAATCGGAGACGATCAGATCGACGCTTTCCTTTTTGCGGGCCACGTTCAGCCGCCCGCCCTCCAGCGCCGTGAGCATCAGCGTTTTCTTCGCGCCTTCCTTAAAGTGCTGCGCCGTGTCGGCCAACTCAAAGACGCGCATCTGCGCCGCCTGCTTGCCATTATGCGTCAGCGATTTATCCTGCGCCGTGTGCTTAATGCGGTGATACTCCAAATAGCGCTTGAAATACTTGGCCGCTTCCTCAATGGCGGCGGCATCGCGATCGGCACCAAAGGCGTTGTAGCCGCGATTAAGCGCTGCAAAGAGTGTGGTGGCCCGTCCGCACATGGGATCAGCCAGCGTCAGCGTCTCCTCCGCGCCGAAATTCGACGCGCACAGCGCCATATTGATCATGTAATCTGTAAAAATCTCATTGGTCTTGCCCTTATACTTGAGCACGGCAGGCAGATCCTCTCCCAGATAAGCCTCTTCTCGGCCGCACACCGGCAAAAGCGCGCCGCCGTCCTGGCTTTCGAAAAGCAGATACATGTGAGAGGCGCGCATGAGCAGCGTCTTCTGCGCCGGCGTCAAACTGGGCGCTTCAAACGTCAGCCAATCCGCCCCCAGCCGGCTTTCGACCTGCACCGAAGCCTGCACGCCGCCCTTGTCCAGAAGAAGCGTCATTTCCGAGGCTGCCAGCTTCGCCGCCTCCGCCTGATAACGGCTGTTGGCATGGTTTTTCAACAAAGCAGTGCATATCATATTGTCATTTCTCCGGTTATTCTGTCGGCTTGATTCACGAAAAAGAACGTCATCGCGTCCTGCTCATTGTTTAAATATGCGCCTATTGTCCAGGATATGCCCGGGCTTCGTCAATTTCTGCGCCCGATTCATCATTCAGTCGGCGGGCATACCGCCTCATCCGGCTTTTTACAAAGTCTTTCGGAAGTGAAAAGCAAAAACGGACGTCTACTGCGGCCGTATAAACAAAACAGGCGTCTTTTTCAAAAGGCCGCCTTAAAATAACTTCTTCATTGAACAGCGGGGCTCATCGCCCCCCCGAAAGAATCCCACAGGAATAGAAAAGACCCGCCTCAGGCTTTCCCCACAAGCCCTTATCCGAAAAAAAGTCCTTTTACCTTGGCAGCAAAAGGACTTTTCCCGATTCACGACGAGACGATCAGTACTTGCGTTTGCGGGCGGCTTCCGCCTTCTTCTTGCGCTTTACGCTGGGCTTCTCATAG
>CAYOTH010000424.1:0-1946 GCA_964406835.1 uncultured Oscillospiraceae bacterium | reverse complement strand
GATCCTGCGCGATGAGTGCGGCACGCTCCTCGTTGTTCAGGCTGCGGAATTCGGGAATGGCCTTGCGGATCGGGTTATAATCGGCCTTTTCGGTCATAACCAGGTCGGTCGTGTGCAGCAGCTTGTCGATTTCCTCAGCGATGGCGGGCGAGGAGGTCAGTCCGGGCGAGCAGATGCCCGCCGCCTGCACCAGACGCGGCTCGGCCTTCGAGATGCCGATGACGAAATCGCCGGTCGAGGGCTGAGCACGCACACCGGCAAAGGAGGTGATGACCGAGCGGGTGTTGAGGCCCGGGACGCTGCGGCGGGACATCTTGGTCAGCAGATCGATGCCCTCAGGCGTGACTGAGGTGTCCAGCTTGTCTTCCATATCCACGGCGGTCGGCCCGATGAACATGTTGCCGTCCACCGTCGGGGAGACCAGAATGCCCTTGCCCAGCTTGGAGGGCGTCTGGAAAATGACGGTTTTTACGCAGGTGCTCTTGCGGTCAAAGAGCATGTATTCGCCCTTGCGGGGGTGAATGCTGAAGGCATCGTCGCCCAGCATACGGCTGATTTCATCGGAGAACACACCGGCGGCATTGACCACATAGTGCGCGGCGATTTCTTCTTCACCGGCGGTGATGATTACGTTGTCGCCCTCGCGGCGCATCGCGGTAACCGGGCGGCCGAGCAGCCAGGTTGCGCCGTTGTCGCGGGCGTTTTCGGCGCAGGCGATGGTCAGCTGATAGGGACAGGTGATGCCGCCGGTTTCGGCCAGCAGCGCCATGGTGACTTCCGGAGAGAGCGACGGCTCAATGGAGCGGGCTTCGTTTCCGTCGATCAGCTTCATGCTGGGGACGCCGTTTTTCAGGCCGCGCTCATACAGCGCCTTGAGGGTGGCCTCGTCTTCCTCGCCAAAGCCAATGACCAGCGAGCCGACGCGCTGAAGCGGGACGTCAAGCTCACGGCACCAGGTGGTAAACAGTTCGTTGCCGCGCACGTTCAGGCGAGCTTCAACGGAACCGTTGGGGCAATCGTAACCGGCGTGGACAATGGCGCTGTTGGCGCGCGATGCGCCCATGGCGACATCCTCCGCCGCGTCGATCAGGGCGATGCGCAGATCATAGCGGGACAGCTGGCGCGCTATGGCGCAGCCGACGACGCCTGCGCCGATAATGGCAACGTCAAATTCGGGCATTCTCAATCAACTCCTCTTTTGAATAAAAAAGAGCCACAGCAAATACAGCCTATCGGATGGATAGACCTGAAAATGCTGTGGCTTCTCTCAATACTCTGCCAACGATTTATAGTTTACACCGGATCCATGCTTTTGTCAAATTAAGAAACGCGCATAATCAGCCGTTTTGCGCAATATCGCGGCAAATGGCCTGCAGCTGATCGTATTTCTGCTCAATGTCGGTGAGCAGCTTCATCTGGTTGCGGGCGCGGATGAGATTATGCTCAGGCGAGCGCACCTTGAAATACAGATCGCCGTCGATGTAGTCGGTCAAAAAGCGCATGGCTAGCTCACAGGTGATGATCTTGACGGACAGTGGGAGCATTTCGATTTCCGTCGGCGTGAGGATGCCCTGAACCTCGCTCAAAAAGCCGCGGGTAAACTGCTCGAACAGCCCCACGTCAATGGAGACCTTAGAAAAATCTTCCTCGTCCTCTGCGGCGGTGGAAGCGCCCGAACGGATGGCATCGCCAAAGTCGTACAGCGCAGAGCCGGGCATAACCGTATCCAGATCGATGACGCAGACGGCCTTGTCGGTCGCATTGTCGATCATGACGTTGTTGATCTTGGTGTCATTGTGGGTCACGCGCACGGGCAGCTCGCCGCTTTCCAGCTTGCGCACAATCTGGCCCATCATGCGGCGGCGATCGAAGAAAAACTCGATTTCGTCATCCACAGAGGAAGCGCGCCCGGCTTTGTCGGCGGCTACGGCAGCCACAAAGGCGTA
>CAYOTH010000423.1:0-1949 GCA_964406835.1 uncultured Oscillospiraceae bacterium | reverse complement strand
ATACCGAAAAGCACAACGCCAAGCGTGAAGAGATGAAGAATCGTCCCGAGCGCAAGAGCGAGTACATTCTGTAATTTTTAAGTCTTGTATTCCGCGCATTCGTTTTAAACGACGGGTGCGCGGTTTTTTATTGCTCAAACAGGCGTTTTAGCCTTCAGCTAAAATAAGGGCGCGAAATTATTCTCGCTTCAGTTTCAAACAGCGAGCTAAAGAACCGTCCATAAAATTCCGAACAGCTGCCTGTGATTTGGACATTTGCAAGGAAATGACTGAATTTGGGGCAGGCGGGCGTCTTTGCCTGTTTTCTTCAGGGCAGAAAGGGGGGTATACTGTCTTCCATAAACGGCGCTGGTGCAGAAAAGGGGCTCGTATTTCAACGGAAATTCGAAAAATGTCACTGGATTCTTTGTTAACAGGAATTTATTAGCGGTTTCTTAGCAAAAAGGGATTGCGCGAAAGGGCAAGAACGCGTTATAATTGTAATAATGAGAATCTTGGCGTTTTCTTGACGAATGTCTTGGCAAGATTGTCAGATGGAAAACGGCTTTAACGTAAGGAGGAATTGTCATCAAACCACAGCAGGCGGTCATTAAGGAAACAAAGCACATTGCCCTGGGAACGCTGGCCCTGTGCGCCGTGACGGTGATTATATTTGGGGCCGTCGGTCAGTTTTCACTCGCGGTGATATGGGGCATTTTGACGGGTGCGCTTTCGGCCATTGGCAACTTCTTTATGATGGCCATGAACGTGCAAAGCGTGACGCATGATCTGGATCCTGCCGATTCCGAGGCCATGAAGCAGGCCAAGCTGAAGATGAAGGCCTCCTATTCAAAGCGAATGTGCTTGATCGCGGTGATCTTCGTTGTTTCCGTCAAGGTGATCGGTTCGAACTGGATTGCGGCCATACTGCCGCTGTTTTTCCCGCGCGTGACCATTTATGTGATGCAGATTGTTGCCAAACTCAAGCCCAAAGGAAGTGAAGACTGATGGATATTGAAGTAACCGGCGCCCGGATTATCTATCAGAACGACTGGTTTCTGCTCTCGGAGGCCGTCGTCAATACCTGGATCGTCATGGCGGTTATCACGCTGGTGTGCATTTTTCTAACGCGCAACCTGAAAATCCGCCCCACCAGCAAGCGACAGGTCATCGCCGAGTTCCTCGTGCAGAAGGTCAACGGCCTGGTGCATGAGAACATGGGTGAAAAGTTCAGCCGATTTGGCCCGCTGGTTGCTGCAGTGCTGAGTATCAGCGTCTGCTGCAGCCTCTCCAGCCTCTTTGGCCTCTTCGCGCCGACGGGCGATCTGTCTACGATGATCGGCTGGGCGATGATTGTCTTTGTGCTCATCACCTACTATAAGATCAAGACCAACGGCCTGTGGGGCTATATCAAGGCCTACTTTGAGCCGATTCCCGTGCTGATGCCCATCAACGTCATCAGCGAGGTCATGACGCCTCTGTCCATGGCCTTCCGTCACTACGGCAACGTCGCAGCCGGTTCGATCATTTCGCTTCTGGTCTATGCGGCGCTGGCCTCGCTCTCTCAGCTGGTTCTGGGGCTGATCCCCGGTGCGCTGGGCGAGGTGCTCAGTCTGGTTCCGATCTTCCAGGTCGGCCTGCCGGCACTTCTCTCCGTGTATTTCGATCTGTTCTCCAGCTGCATTCAGGCGTTTATCTTCTGCATGCTGATGATGGTCAACATCTCGGTTGCAGCGGAAGGATAAAAGACACACGACTATTATTTTAGGAGGGTACTATCATGGTTGAATTGAGTAAGGCGATTGTTCTGGGCTGTTCTGCGCTGGGCGCGGGCATTGCGATGACGGCCGGCTGGGGCCCGGCTATCGGTGAAGGTTTTGCGGCCGGTAAGGCGCTGGAGGCCATTGGCCGTCAGCCCGAAAGCAAGGGTGCGATCACCTCGTCTCTGATCCTGGGCTGTGCCATGGCGG
>CAYOTH010000422.1:0-1957 GCA_964406835.1 uncultured Oscillospiraceae bacterium | reverse complement strand
CATGACAAACCCCGCAAACGCAGACTTGCCCGGCTCCAACTTATGGCCGGGCAAGGCGTCAAGATATATGAAAGCATTCAACTCCCTCAAAGCCTGCTCGCAGGATTGGCGCGTGAGCGCAAGTGGAACCTGGCACAGCCGAACGAAGGAGTCCAGAGGGCGACCGGAAAGCCCTCTGGGGTAACTGAGAGGATAACGCCAGAAACGGACGGTTCGCAACGCCCGGATGGCCAAGGCCACGATAGCAAGAGAAGCAAATCCTCTCGCAAAACAAAAAGCTAAACTCGCCGCAAGAAAAGAAAATCTTTCATTAAAGCGGAAATCTGTCCCCCGCGCCGCGAAAAAGTGTGCTATAATGACAGCGGATGGGACCGCTCGTCCGGAAGGGAGTATAACGTCATGCAACAAAGAGCTTATGATCTCATGAAGCGCTGGTGCGATAAGCTGCTGAGCTACCGGGTGTCGCTGCCCGACCGGCTGCTGGACGGCGCGCTGCTTTGCCCGGCCTGTCACATTGTTCACGGACGGATTGCCGATCTGACCTTTCCTCTGACGCAGATCTACGTTCGCAGCGGCGAAGGACGCTACCTCGAGGCGGCCGACCGGTTGATCGACTGGAGCGAGGAGAACCTTTCCCGGCCCGACGGCAGCTGGCGCAACGACGCCACCAACGAGTGGAAGGGTATATCGGCCTTTTCGGCGCTGGCGCTGGGCGAGGCGCTCATGCGCTATGACTCAGCACTTCCGCAGGCGCTGCGCGACAAGTGGCATCGCCTGTTTGTCAAGCTATCCGACTACATCAACGGCCCGCTGCTGGCGCAGTGCAATCCGAACATCAATTACTATGCCGGCGTCGCGTGCGAACAGGCGATGGCCTGGCGGCTGACTGGCGAGGCGTGCTATCTCGAGTATGCCCGGCAGGCCGAGGCGTTTTGCCGCGCGCATTTTGACGAAGACGGCCTGTTCTACGGCGAAAAGACGCCTGTTGACCAGCGCACGCCCAAGGGAGCGCGGCCCATCGACATGGGCTATAATCTGGAAGAATCGCTGCCGCTGCTGGTTCACTATGCCCAGCTGACCGGCGAGGACGAGGCGTTTTACCGCGAGCGCTTCCGCGACCACCTCGCCTTCCTTTTACCCGACGGCGCGATTGACAATTCGTGGGGCAGCCGCCACAACAAGTGGAGCTGGTGGGGCAGCCGCACCTCTGACGGCGCTCTCAGCGGCCTGGCGCTGCTTTGTGACGAGCCGCTCTTTGCCGAAGCCTGCGAGCGCGTGCTCTTCCTCTACGAGCGCTGCACGCACGAGGATCTGCTGGCTCTGCCCATGGCCTCACAGGCGGGCGAGCCGACCTGCCTGCACCACAGCTTCTGCCACGCCAAGGCGCTGGCCATGCTGGCCGACGCCCCCGCGATCGCCCCGCTAGGAACGCCGCTGCCCTGTGAAGCGCATCAGGGCCTTCGCTTTTATCAAAACGGCACAGTGGCGCTGATGGCGCGTCGGCCCTGGCGCGCGACCGTTTCGGCCTGCGATCTCGTCTATGCGCCCGGCTGCGAAAACGGCGGCGGCTCGATGACGCTGCTGATGAAGGATCGCCTGCCCATTTGCGCCTCGACCATGCGCGTCTACCAGCCCATGGAGCCGCTCAACATGCAGTTTCTGCGCCGCTGCGATCAAACGCCCTGCATGACGCCGCGCCTGTGCTTTGACGAGGGCGGCGATAACCTGCTCGATCTTCAGGCCACGCTCACGCCCCAGGGCGAGGCGGCGCTGCGCGCTCAGGGCCGCGGCTGGGAGATCAGCTATGCCTTCGGCGAGGCGGTCACGCTGTCCGTTCGCTCCGACCGGCCGGCCACCTTCATTCTGCCCGTCATTGCGCACGGCCCCCTCCGCATGGAGCCGGACGCCGCCTTCATCGGCCCCGTGTGCGTCCGGCTCCATGCGGAGGGGGCCGTGC
>CAYOTH010000421.1:0-1959 GCA_964406835.1 uncultured Oscillospiraceae bacterium | reverse complement strand
GCATAAGAAGACGCATTGCGAGGTCGCATTGTGGATTCTTTGACAGGCTGAGCCGTCTGACTCGAAAGAGGCAGGCGGCTTTTTGTATGCCGAAAACGAGCGTTATATCCCCAGAACTGGGGCATGAAAATCCTCATGGTCGATGGAATTTCACCGGAAAATGGCGAGTCATCGATGTTGTCTAAGCTGAAAGAGAACATTGAATGACAAGACGCTCGATGGTCTCATAAGCGCTTATGGGGGTAGGTCAAGCTACCTGTTCGACGGGTAGCATACCCCCAGAACTGGGGCATGACAATCTCATGGTCGATGGAATTTCGCTGGGAAATGGCGAGTCATCGATGTTGTCTAAGATGGAAGAGAACATTGAATGACAAGACGCACGATGGCCTCATAAGAGGGCGATAAGCCCTTAGAGGGCTGGGCGAAGCACCCGTTTGGCGGATAGTTGTATTTGGCTGAAACAGGCGGGCTTTGGCGCGCGGCTATGCTGTCGGGCGCCAAAATATTACGGAAAGCGGCCCCAAAAGATGCCAAAAAGAAATATTTCTTCTATTGCCTTTTATCCTCTTTTGGGAGTACAATATATAGGATAAAATGGTGATTGCTACGAAGGATGCTGATAACCATGGCGATGAAGACGAACCGACGGGCGGCCCGGAAGAGGCTTTGCCGAAATTTGAGCATTGTATTCCGGCTGATTTTCTGTTTTCCGCTGGGGCTGTACGCCATGTGGACGCGCGCACGCTGGCCGAAATGGACGAAGATTGCCGTTTCAGGCGCCGTGGCCGGCTTGCTTGTCGTGATCTTGACGCCGTCAACCAATCCGCCTGAGCGCGCGGTGGGTGGCATTATGCCGGTCGAGGGCGATCCGGCTTATGTGATTTTGGGCCCGGAAGCGCCCGAGGGCCAGGCCGATGTTGAAATCTACACGCCCCGGCGCACGGCGATTATCGTCGAGGCGACGCCGACGCCCGTGCCGGTGATTGTCTACTGTAACCCCGGCGGGCAGTATTATCACAGCGAAAGCTGCGAGCATGTCCAGCAGGGCAAAACGCCTCAGGCCACGCTGGAACAGGCGCTCAAGGCCGGTTATCGCCAGTGCCCGGATTGCGATGCGCCCTCCGAGCTGGGCGCATGAGGCTCGATTTGGAAGGCCGTTTAAGCGGCATAGCGCAGGCACTCAAAAGGCTGAGGATTCCGCCCGTCGGGCAGGAATATGCGCTGCACGAAATGATTGCCGCCGTTTTGAAAGACGGCGGCTTTTGTTTACTTCACGAGGCGAAGATTGCGCCGCGCTGCCGCATCGATTTTCTGGTAGACGGCGTGGGCATTGAGGTTAAGCGCGGGAAGATCGACAAGCGGGCGCTGCGTGCGCAGTGCGAGCGATATCTTTCCTGCGACGCGGTTGAGGCGCTGATTGTCGTGCTTGATGGCGCGGTGACGCTGCCGGATACGCTGTGCGGCAAGCCGCTGCGCGTGATCGGGCTGAATAAACTGTGGGGCATTGCCCTGCCGTAAAGGGCTGAAGAGATGACAGATTATTGGATGGGCGACGAGTCGCTGGGCATTTATCCGGCTTATCTGCGCGATACGACGGCTGTCGGGCGAACCTACGGAACCCTCAGCTACAACCGGCGCGCCAAATGTTGGACGATTAAGGGCGAGCCGTGCGTGACGGAGCTGGCCAAGCGGCTCTTCCCCGGCTGCGATGGGCGCGGGCGGGGCGTGGCGCGCTTTACGGCGCACCGGCGCGTCGTGGGCGATTTGAACTGGCTGATGCTGCGCTATCCGCTCGAGATCAAGGAGAGCGACCGGGCGCGCTGGGAGCAGGCGCTTTGTGAGGCGCGCGAATATGCCGTTCAGCGGGAACGGCAGCGGGTTGCGCCGCTTTCGGCCGAGCCGCCGCAGAGTGCTTTTGCCGCCGAATTGATGCCCTTTCAGAAGGAGGGGCTGGCC
>CAYOTH010000420.1:0-1967 GCA_964406835.1 uncultured Oscillospiraceae bacterium | reverse complement strand
GTCGGAAATGTTGGATTTACCGCTGCCGTTGGGGCCGACGACGCCGGTGATGCCGTTTTCAAAGCTCATCTCCACGCGGTCGGCAAAGGACTTAAAGCCCTGTATTTCGAGTTTCTTCAGTCTCAACGCTTCGCACTGCCTTTCAGTTGATTGTAGGCGGCCTGCGCGGCTTGCTGCTGAGCGGCCTGCTTGCTGTGGCCCTCTCCGCGCGCCAGCTCACGCTCGCCCAGCATGACGCGCACGATGAAGGTGGGGCAGTGATCCTCGCCGGTGCGGGCGACCAGCTCATAGGAGGGCGTCGTGCCGTTTTCCTTCTGCGTGTGGATTTGCAGAAGCGATTTGTAATCGTAATCCAGCTGGCGGTTAACCGGGTGATTGTGCAACGGCTTGTCCAGTGTGCGCAGAATCAGCGCCTCGGCCTGCTCGTAGCCGCCGTCCAGATAGACCGCGGCAAAGAGCGCCTCCATGACGTCGGCCAGAATCGATGGCCGCTCCCGGCCGCCCATGCGCTCCTCGCCCAGCGACAAAAGCAGATAATCACCCAGATGATACTGGCGCGAGGCCTCAAAGAGCGATTCCTCGCACACCAGACGCGCGCGCGCCCGGCTGAGCTTGCCCTCCTGGTCGGCGTAATGATCGAACAGAAAGCGGCTGATGGCCAGCTGAAGCACGGCGTCGCCTAAAAACTCCAGCCGCTGGTAATTGGGAATGTGGCGCTCGCCGCTGCACGAGGGGTGCGTTAACGCGGTTTTGAGCAGCGTTTCGTCATGAAAGGTGTAGCCCAGGCGGGACATAAGGCTTTTCACGTCTTTTTCCTCCCCAACAATGTGTAAGAATGGGACGTGTGTTTCAGAGCGAACAATCCGAAAACGCATTTCTCGCTTTGAAACGCACTCGATGCAATAGGGAGAAGGCGAACCCTCTCCCTATTGACCATGACGGATAAGCGGCCGATCAGACGGCCTTTTCAAGATAGGACACAATGTCGCCCACGGTGCGGATGTTGGGCAGCACGTCGTCGTCCACGGTGATGTTGAACGCCTCTTCAATGTCCATGACCATAATCATGACGTTGGCGGAATCGGCGTGCAGATCCTCAAACAGGCGGGACTCCATTTTGATGTCAGCGGGATCAACGGAAAGCTGATCGGCCAGCAGCTGGCAGACTTTTTCAAAAACCATCGTGTGTTCTCCTCCTTTAATCAAGCAAGTGCATTCGGGAAAAAATCAGGCCTCTTCGGCCGGGGGGAGCTTTTCCAGCTCCCGGCGAATGGTGCCGGCGACGTCGGTTTCGACCATGGTGCGGGCCTGTCGCACCGCGTTTTTGAAGGCCAGCGCGTTGGACGAGCCATGCGCCTTGACCATGGCGGCATTCACGCCCAGCAGCGGCGCGCCGCCGTGCTCCTCGTAGTTCATTTTGTTTTTGAAGGTGTGCAAAGCAGGCTTCAAAAGCAGGCCGCCCAGCTTGCCGCGCAGGCCGGAGGCCATGATGGAATCCTTGAGCATACCGGTCAGCGCGCCGGCCAGTCCCTCGGTATACTTGAGGATGACGTTGCCCACAAAGCCGTCGCACACGGCCACGTCGGCATCGCTCGAGGGAATGTCGCGCGCTTCTAGGTTGCCGTAGAAGCGATAGACCGACTGGTTTTTCATCAGCTGATAGGCATCCTTGACCATCTGGCAGCCCTTTTCCTCTTCCGTGCCGATGTTGACCAGCCCGGCCTGAGCGTTTTGAGCGCCGACGACCTTCTCCATGTAGATCGTTCCCATCAGTGCGAACTGATTGAGGTACTCGGCGCGGCAATCGACGTTGGCGCCGCTGTCGATGAGCAGAAAGGGCTTTTTGCGGCCGGGCAGCACAGGCGCCAGCGCGGGGCGCTCGATGCCGCGGATTCGGCCGATGCGCAGTATGCCGCCGGCCAGCACCGCGCCGGTCGAACCGGCCGAGACAAAGGCCTGGCAGCGTC
>CAYOTH010000419.1:0-1974 GCA_964406835.1 uncultured Oscillospiraceae bacterium | reverse complement strand
CCTTGAGCTCGGCCAGCTTGGCCTGATCCTGCTTGAACTCGACCTCGTAGACCTTCTTGAGCTCGTCGTACTCGGCCTTCGTGCGCGCGGCGCGCATACGGATCTCACGCTGATTGCGGTCGCTCATTTCGCTCTCGCGGCGCATTCTGACCAGCTCCTGCTCATAATGCTGAAGCGTGCCCTCGAGCTTCTGGACAGCCGCCTTCTGCTTGGTGATGTCCTCCAGCGTCTCCGGGGGATTCTCGGCGATCTCCTCCAGCAGCTTGGTCAGCACGCCCTGAAGACGCACCGACTCATCGCGGATAACCTCCAGACGGTCATTCATCGCCGCGACGTTGCTTTCCAGTTTTTTCATGTTGCCCTGTTGTTCAATCAGGAAATCGCGCTGTTTGAGCAGCGTCACACGATTGGGAGAATTTCTCATTCCGTGTTCGAAACGATCGGCCTCCATATCGTATTGCATATAATTCCAAAGCGCATCAAGCTGCATGGTGTTGGTCTCCTCTCTTTCTTATCACAGCCGCATGTACGGCGTTTCCCAGCTTTCAATAACAGTCACATTATATTGTAGCTCATCGCATCGCTTTTGTAAATGGTCGGCCAGCAATTTAACGCAAACCCGCTCCGTTTCATAATGGCCGGCCTCAATCAGACACAGCCCCTGCGCGCAGGCAGCCAACGCGTCATGATGCCGCGCCTCACCGGTCACATAGGCATCCGCGCCCTGAGCCATGGCTTCGGTGAAAAAATCGCCACCCGAACCGCCCAGAACGGCCACCGTCCTGATGGGCTTGTCGTCCGCCGTGTAAATGCGCGCGCGCGTATCAAGGTGTTTTTCGACGTAGCTCAGCAAATCGCCCGCCGTCATCACCCGCTCCAGCGTCCCCACGCGCATGCCGTGCGGCGCCACCTGAACCGCCTGAAGTCCCAGAGCCTCAGCCAGCGCATCGTTGACGCCCGGATTGGCGTTGTCAAAATTGGTATGCGCCGCTGCCAGCGCCAGATGCGCGCGAATCAGCGCACACACCGTCACGCCCTCGGCGTCATCCTCGCGAATGTTTTTGCGGCCCCTGAAAAAAATCGGATGGTGCGTGACGATCATCTGCGCTTCCTGCCGGACAGCTTCGCGCACAACGTTTTCAGTCAAATCCAGCGCCACCAGAATGCGGTCAACCTCCTGCGCCGGGTGCCCGGCCAGCAGGCCCACATTGTCATAGCTTTCGCTCAGCTCGGGCGGCGCAATGCCGCAAAGCACCTCCAGAATCTGCCGTGCCGTTACAGACATTGTACGATCTCCTCCCACAAAGCGATTTCCGATGCCAGGGCTTCGGCCTGAGCGGCAGCGCCCTTCAACGCGCCCTCATAGGCCTTACGCTGAACGCGCAGCCTGAAATCCACATAGCCGCGCAGCGCCTTGGGCTTCTTGGCCAGCAGCACCGGCCCGGCCAGCAGTTCCCGTTCGGAATAGCACGCTTCGCCCTTTTCAGCGGCCATGCCCACATACCAGCGTCCGCCTGCCTGAACGACCGCTTCGTCCACGATAGCAAAGCCCATGCGTACCAGATCGCGCCTTAAAAAATCCACGCCCATGTTGGGCTGAAGAATCAGCCGCGCATGATCCAGCCGCTTCAATCCGCGTTCAAGAATCCCCGAGATGGTCGGCGCGCCCATGCCCGCAATGACAATGGCGTCCGCATTGTTTTTAAGCGCCGCCACGCCGTCGCCCACGGTAAAATCCGCGCGCGCCATCAAGTTATTCAGGCGAATCAGCCGCCGCGCCTTCTGAAGCGACGCATCGCTGATATCCAAGAGCTCGACTCGTTCACATCGGCCCGATTCGAGCAGACGTGCGCCCAGAAAGCCGTGATCCGCGCCGATATCGGCAGCGCAGGCGCAGGGCGGCGTCATGGCATAGAGCATCGACAAGCGCTCGTCCAGTTCAATCATTGGTTCCAGGCTCCTTTTTTTCATCCG
>CAYOTH010000418.1:0-1974 GCA_964406835.1 uncultured Oscillospiraceae bacterium | reverse complement strand
GGTGAAAACACCAACGAGACTTCGCTGTCCGAATATCCCTATGCGCCGGCGTTGATTGACATGATGAATTTCTTCACGCACAACGGGCAAAGCCAGCTGGTCGTTACCGATCTGTTCTGGCCGAACCCCGCCAAGGATGCCGAAATCAAAAAGGCGGCGGCGGCTCTGAACGCGCCCCTTGTTCATCTCGGCGATCTGGGAATGCGCGACGACATGAAGGCCATCGGCCTGTTCGAGCATAGCGGCGTGGCGGCGCATCCGGGCGATCTGGGAATGCGCACCATCGCCGAGCGGCTCTTTGACGTGATAAAAACCATGCTGTGAGCGCCTCATCGCTTCAAGGGAGGATTTTAATCATGATTTACAATCATGCGACCATGCTCTGGCCCGGTCAGAGAACCCGCGCGCTGACATTCTCCTATGATGACTGTGTTTTGCAGGACCGACGCCTGATCACGCTGTTTAATCGAAATGGTGAAAAGGCCACCTTTAACCTTAACAGCGGCGCATTCGGCCAATCCGATACGCTCATTCGCGAGGGCCGCGTGGTCGATCATTCGCACATCCCGGCCGAAGAGGCCGCGTCTCTTTACAAGGGCCACGAAATGGCCGTCCATACGGTGACGCACCCCAATCTCTGCCTGCTGCCGGATGCGCAGGTCATTGACGAGGTCATTCAGGATCGCCGGGCGCTGGAGGCGCTGTCGGGCTATCCGGTGCGCGGCATGGCCTACCCGGGCGGTTGCGTGGACGAGCGCGTGATGAACCTGCTAAACGGCTGCGGTATTGTCTATGCCCGCGCCGTGGGAACAACCGGCCGCTTTAATCTGCCCGAAACGGCGCTCAACTGGGAGTGCAGCTGCCACCATTGGGGGCTTGAACCGCTGATTGAGCCGTTCCTGGCCGAGGGCAATGATCTGCGGTTACTCTCCGTCTGGGGACACGCCTATGAATTCGACCAGCGCAGCGACTGGGATGTTATCGAGCGCCAGCTTGACCGGCTGGGCCGCCACAACGAGGTTTGGTACGCCACCAACATCGAGGTTTTCGATTACATTGCCGCCTTCAAGGCGCTTGACTTCACCGTAGACGGCAGCGCTGTGCTAAACCGCAGCGCGCTGGATGTGTCCCTGCGCCTGGGCGATCGGGCGCTGACTGTCCGCGCCGGAGAGACGCTGACGCTGTGAACCGGCGAATAAACAATCGTATAGGAACGAAAAAACCATTGCGTTTTATACGTTTTTGCCGTACAATATATGTATGTATTTTTTGACAGGAGTGAACGATCCATGAGCCTGAATACCAACGCTTCCGCTTTTCTGTCCACCGAGGCCGCCGCGCAGCAGCTGAGCCGCCTCTACGGCCACGATCAATCCGTCCTTGCGCACCAGTCGGCCCGCTATGCCGCCCTGGCCGCCCGTCACGTCGAGCTTTTCGGTGAAAAGGACGGTATGCGCTTTATTTCCGCGCCCGGCCGCACCGAGGTGGCTGGCAACCACACTGATCACAATCAGGGCCGCGTGCTGGCCGCTGCTGTCAATCTGGACACCGTGGCCGCCGTTACCCCCAATGAGCAGCCCATCGTCACTCTCTATTCCGAGGGCTACGACAAGCCCTTCGTCGTCGATCTCAACGATCTGACGCCCAAAAAGAGCGAATACGACACCACCGACGGCCTGATTCGCGGCGTTGCGGCTCGCATGAAGGAGCTGGGCTATGTTATCGGCGGCTTTGACGCTGTTGTCTGTTCCACCGTGTTCAAGGGCTCCGGCCTCAGCTCGTCTGCCGCGTTCGAGGTGTTGCTGTGCGCCATTCTCGATTCGCTCTACAACGGCTTTGTTATCGATGCGAAGAAGCGTGCGCAGATCGGCCAGTATGCCGAAAACGTCTTCTTTGGCAAGCCCTGCGGCCTGATGGACCAGATGGCCAGCTCGGTGGGCGGCCTGGTGGCCATTGATTTCGGCCCCGCCGACC
>CAYOTH010000417.1:0-1976 GCA_964406835.1 uncultured Oscillospiraceae bacterium | reverse complement strand
CAGTTCGCCCTTTTTGCCCAGCACGCGCACGCGCAGCTGTTCCAGGGCATTCGAGTCCTGAACGGTCTTCAGTTCCTCGATGACGTGCTCTTTAATGGCTTTGAGTTGATCCTGCATGATTGAGGACTCCTTTCGCAATAAGTCGGCGTGAAAGACGCCCCGCCGGGCGATGGAAAACGGGCAAGACGGGCGGCAATCAAAAAGACCCGTCCCCTTAAAAAGGGGCGAGTCTGTAAAGAAACGCGGTACCACCCGGATTCGCCGCGCTGCCAGAGGCAATGCGGCCTTTTGCGCCCGATAGCGGCGGGCGACCGTCCGCGCCTAATAATCAGGGTTCAGCGCGGAAGCTCGGGAGTGAACTTCGCCGATGGCCTGCCCTGCACGCTTGCAGCCGATGACGCGCAGTCTCTGAAGGCAACCTTCCCGGGTACTTTTCTCCGTCTCTGCTTTGTATAAAACTATTGGCAGTATATCACGCTTTGGGCCGTTTGGCAACGGGAAAATTGTAAATTCGCCCTTTACCGGTGCGATTTAGCCTATGCTGAATGTTGTATTCTGCATGACGACGTTTTTGACATGGCGCATATGGAGCGTCTGGGAAAAATCACGCCGGTCAGCGTGCGGCCCGACGTCCTCGTCCGGGATTGTTTCGCGCGGGATCTGCGTGAAATGGCAGTTGGTGAAGTAAATATCCTCGACAGGGCAATTTTCGCGTCCGATCAGCACGGGCATACACGTGCCGCGGGCGAATATGTTGTTAAAATAGATCTGCCGAATGCCCGTGCAGAGATTGCGCGCGCCTATGTGGATGTAAATCGGCTCGAAAAACATCCGATCCATGACAATATCCGAAAAGTTGAGGTTCTCCACAAGCGTGGCCTCAAAGCCCTCGTCGCTGCCGCGATGCTCCTCGGGCGTGTCGGGCAGGAAGATGCTGACGCCCATGGTGGAGTCGGTCATGGTGAGATTGGAGAATGTGCAGTTTCGGATTGCACCGTCGTTGTACCAGCCGATGCGGATGCCGGACGAGTGGCTGGTGATGTTGCAATTGGTTACGCTGATTTTTTCACAGGGCGTATTTTTACCCAGCGGCGCGGAATAGGCACGCACGACAATGCCGTCGTCGCCGCAGACGATCGTGCAGTCCGACACGGTGACGTTTGTCGAGCAGTTGATGTGAATGCCATCGTTGTTGGGATAGAGCACGGAAGCGAGTACCTGTGCGCGGTGGAAATAGACCCGATCGCAACCGCAGACCCAGTATCCCCAGCCGGCCGGGCTGTTGCGCAGCGTCATGTCCTCCACCAACACGTTTTTGCAGCCAATGAACAGTGCGACGCGCGCGGGGCTGTAGCTGCGGATCTTTTTAATGAACGGATCGGTCTCTTCATCGCCGGGCAGATCGGGGTAAGGCTTGCGTGTGTACGGCCAGAAGCTGTGCAGTGCTTTTTCGCGCGGGAGCGGCTCGATATAGGCCTCGCCCTGGCAGTCGATTGTGCCGCGTCCGGTGATGGCGATGTCTTCGCAGCCTTCGGCATAGATGAAGCAGCGCTTATTGAATCGGGGTGCGTATTCTGTGAGCCAGAACGTCGTTTCAATTTCTGGATAATCGGCTGCGTCGGTTGAGCCGAGCAGCACGGCGTCGCGCTCAATATGCAGTTCAACGCCGCTTTTCAGGGCAATAAAGCCGCACAGATAATGCCCTTCGCTCAGCGTCACCCGGCCGCCGCCATGGCTGGCGCAGTCATCAATGGCGCCCTGTATTGCCGCCGTGTTCATAAATATGCCGTCTCCCACAGCGCCGTAGGAGCGAATATCGCAGTTCAGCATAATAAACACTCTCCTGATTTAGAACTATTTTCGGCAAAAGTATAGCATTATCTGAAATCAATGTCAACGGAAAGATGACCAGCGTTTCATGCTGAAGCTCTATTGAAGTGCAAAAGCCGGAAAACGCGTACTGCGTTCTCCGGCTC
>CAYOTH010000416.1:0-1986 GCA_964406835.1 uncultured Oscillospiraceae bacterium | reverse complement strand
ATATAGTCGTCCGCGCCCAGCTCCAGCCCCAGCACCTTGTCAAAGGTTTCGTCCTTGGCTGTGAGCATGATAATGGGAATATTGGAAACCTTGCGCACCTCGCGGCAGACCTGCCAGCCGTCCATGCCCGGCAGCATGACATCCAGTAGCATCAGGTTAGGCGGCTCGCTTTTAAACATGCGCAGCGCCTCGTCGCCGGCGGAGGCCGTCTGCACTTCAAAGCCCTCGCGTGTCAGATAGAGATTAATCAGCTGCAAAATATTGGGATCATCGTCCACAACCAGGATTTTCGTCTTGCTCATGCGCCGCTCCTCCTTTTTATGGCATGGCCGCCTTTTTTGTCATTTTACGCGTGCTTCCATCACGCGGCTGCGCTCGCTCATGCCCATATGCTCGTAAAACGCGCGCGCTTCCTCATTGAACGCCCACACGTTCAGCTCCACGCGCTCAACATTCGCCCTTTTCGCTTCCTGCATCAGTGCCTCATAGATCAGCCGCGCCGCGTCCGCGCGCCGCCCGCGCCACACAAATATCCTCGATCCAGCCGACCGTGTGCGCCTTCACGGCGGGATGGGCGTATGTTCCTCAGCCGCATCACGGCCATGCCGACCGCGCGCCCCGCATCCTCGCAGACAAGGCAGATTTCGTCCTTCAGCATTTCGGCAAACGCCGCTTCATCCGGCAGCGCAGGCTCGATTGCATAAATATCTGGCGGCGCGGTGCAGGCCGTGAAGCTCCTCCAGCAGCGCGCAATAGGCCGCGTAATCATGCGCCTGCATAGCGCGAATCGTCATGCCCATCACTCCTTACTTCAGCGTCACCACAGTCACGCCGTCCTCGCCCTCGCCATAGCGGCCCAGGCGATACTCCTTCACCGCTGAATGACGCTTCAGGTGCTGGCCGATGCCGTTTCGCAAAACGCCCGTGCCCTTGCCGTGAATGATCTGCACGGTTTTAAGCGATTGCAGCATACAGGCGTCGATATAGCGATCGACCTCCTGCAGCGCCTCCTCCAGCGACAAGCCGCGCACGTCGCATTCCATGCTCACGCGCTTTTCGCTCAGCTTGATCGAGCTGGCCGGCTTTTTCTTGGGCGCCGGATCCTCGGCCGCACGGCGAATCTGCGAAACGTGAATCTTCATCTTCATGATACCGGCCTGTACCATGGCCTCGCCCCGGGCATCCGGCGGGGTGATGATCGTGCCGCGCGTGCCCAGGGACAACAGCTCGACCGTTTCGCCCGGCTTGAGGTTCTCCGGCGGCAGCACATTGGCGTCCACCTTCACGCGCAACGCATCGTTCATTTCGTCAATCGAGCCCTGCATCTTATTGCGGATTTCGTTGAGCTCATGCTCCTTGAGCGCCGCGCCGTCCTTGGCCTTGGCGCGCTTGAGTTCAGAGATCAGCTGCTCGCTTTCGCGCTGTGCCTTCACCAGCACCTTACGCGCATCGTCCCGGGCCTTTTTGAGCATGTCGGCGCGCTGGTCATCCAGCTCTCGGCGCATTTTGTCGGCCTCGTCACGCAATTTCTGCGTTTCGCGATGCGCCGCCTCGGCCAGCACGCGCTCCTTTTCGGCAATCTGCCGGTGGTATTCGGCATTGGCAATGACATCCTCGAAGCGCACCTGATCGTTTGTCAGCTTCTCGCCCGCCGCGGCGATAATCTCCTCGGACAGTCCCAGCTTCCGGGAAATTTCAAACGCATTGGATTTGCCCGGCACGCCGATGGACAGCCGGTAGGTCGGCCGCAGCGTTTCAACGTTAAACTCAACCGAAGCGTTCTCCACGCCCTTGGTGGAGAGTGCATAGGCCTTGAGCTCACTGTAGTGGGTGGTGGCCAGCGTGCGCACATCCTGCGTGCGCAGCGATTCCAAAATAGCCATAGCCAGCGCCGCGCCCTCGGTAGGATCGGTGCCCGCGCCCAGCTCGTCAAAGAGCACCAGCGAGCGGGACGTGACCTCGCGCAATATGGAAACGATGTTGGTC
>CAYOTH010000415.1:0-2008 GCA_964406835.1 uncultured Oscillospiraceae bacterium | reverse complement strand
AAAGGGCATAACGCCCACGGCGCACAGCTCGTCCCGGCCCATGGCGCATTGCAGGACCGTCCAGCCGTTTGTTTCGTTTCGAAATGTAATATCTTCAATAACACATTCAAAAATGGGCATTGCTTCGTCCTGCCTTATTGCCTGATACTTCTATTATAATGAACGCCCGTTTCCTTTTCAAGTAGGAATATTGCAATTGAGCAAAAGTTGGTTTGTTTTTTCATTTAACGGTTGACCTGTCGGCCTGTTCGTGATAAAGTTAAGTGGGTGATTATGTCTCAGGAGGGATATGGCTTTGACGCTGTCCGATAAAATCGATTCTTTGATGATGAAAGTCACCAAGCCTGTGCGCTACGTTGGCGGCGAGTTTGGTTCCATAATGAAAAATCCCGAAGAGGTTGACGTAAGATACGCGTTCCTCTTTCCGGATACCTATGAGGTCGGCATGTCGCATCTGGGCATGAAGATTCTCTATCATACCATCAACAAGCGCGACGATGCCTGGTGCGAACGCGTTTTCTCCCCGTGGATCGACATGGAGGAGCAGATGCGCGCGCAGGATATTCCGCTGTTCTCGATCGAATCCCGCACGCCGGTGAAGGAGTTTGACATTCTGGGCATCACGCTTCAGTATGAGATGAGCTATTCGAACATTCTGGCGGCGCTGGATCTGGCCGGTATTTCGCTCAGGGCGGAGGATCGCACGGACGGCCCGTTCGTCGTCTGCGGCGGTCCGTGCGCCTATAACCCCGAGCCGCTGGCTCCGTTTGTCGATTTCTTTGCTCTGGGCGACGGCGAGCGCAATACGCACGAGTATATCGACGTTTACAAAAAGTGGAAAAAGAGCGGCGCGCCCCGCGAGGAGTTCCTCAAGATGATCGTGGACATTGAGGGCATTTATGTGCCGTCGTTCTACGATGTCGCCTATAACGAGGACGGCACGCTCAAGTCGGTTACGCCCAAGCCGGGTACCGGCGCGCCTGAGGTCTGCTTTAAGGCCATGGTCAACGATCTGACGGCGGCCGATTATCCGGAGCAGCTGATCGTGCCTTATGGCGAGGTGGTTCATAACCGCATTATGCTTGAGATTTTCCGCGGCTGTACGCGTGGCTGCCGTTTCTGTCAGGCCGGCATGGTGTATCGCCCGGTGCGCGAGCGCTCGATGGACAAGCTGCTTGAGCTGGCCGAAAAGCTGGTCAATGCGACCGGCTATGACGAAATTTCGCTCATGAGCCTCTCCAGCGGCGATTATTCCTGCCTGCCCGATCTGGCCAAGGAGATGGTGAAGCGCTTCTATGAAAAGCGCGTTTCCATTTCGCTGCCCTCTCAGCGCATCGACAATTTCCTGACCGATACGCTCAAGGAGACGCAGAAGGTTCACAAAACCGGACTGACGCTGGCCCCCGAGGCCGGAACGCAGCGCCTTCGCGACGTCATCAACAAGGGCGTGACCGAGGAGGATCTCATGAGATCCGTGCGCGAAGCCTTTGAAAACGGCTGGTCGTCGGTCAAGCTGTATTTTATGCTGGGCCTGCCCACGGAAACCGACGAGGACGCCATGGGCATTGTCGATCTGGCCGAAAAGGTCAGACAGGTCTATTTCAGCATTCCCAAGGGACAGCGCGCGCCCGGCCTGCACATTACCGTCAGCGCCTCGGTGTTCGTGCCCAAGCCCTTTACGCCCTTCCAGTGGTGGGGGCAGATCAAAGAAGAGGACGTTATTCGCCGTCAACAGCTGATTAAGCAGGCCATTGCCAAGCTCAAGGGCGTGGACTTTAAATACCATGCGCCCGATCTGAGTATGCTGGAGGCCACCTTTGCCTTGGGAGACCGCCGCATGGCCGATGTTTTGGAACAGGCCTTCCGCCTGGGCTGCCGCTTTGACGGCTGGAACGATCAGTTCCGCTATGATCTGTGGCTCAAGGCCTTCGAGGAGGCGGGTGTGGATCCGGCCTTCTTCGCCAATCGTCCCAAGGGGTTGGACGAGTGCCTGCCCTGGGATCACATC
>CAYOTH010000414.1:0-2015 GCA_964406835.1 uncultured Oscillospiraceae bacterium | reverse complement strand
CCCTCGGCCACGGTGATGGCCGCGCCGCCCAGAATATCGTGGAACTGATTATAAAGCAGCGTTTTCCAGCCGGAGGCGAGCGCTTGCGTCTGATCGGGCTGAGCGGTTAGAAGCGTACACAGATGCGCTGCGCGTTCGGCGTTCATGAGGGTGATTTCCGTGCGGCGCGCCGATTGCTTGACGTCGGGGCGGTTGACGAACACGCCGAAAAAGCGGATGGGGATTTCCTTGTCCCAGACGGGCAGCGCTTCTTTGTTCTGGCGCGAGAAAAAGGTCGAGGTATTCGAAAAGACGACGCGCCCGCCGGTTTCTCGGGCGTATTTATTGATGGCGGCCAGGGCAGCCTTGGTGGGCGCGCCGCCGTGGTTGGTGACGCCGTAAACCAGCAAGATGTCGTGGTCGGTCTGCTCGAGCGAGGGCAGGGCGTCGGCGATCATCTTGTCGGTATCCACCGGATAGATGGGCCCGGCGATGTTGGCCCGTGCAATCAGCAGCTCGCTGCCGTCAGGCGCGCGCCAGCGAAAGAGCGTGTCGCCGACATCCATGTCCTGCTCGTCCGGGCGGCTGATAACGCCGTAGGGCATACGCAGCTTGGCAAAAACCTGCGCGAGCATCAGCGGATGGCCGAAGGAATCGATGTTGAAGACCGTATCGGACAGTTTTCCGAACTTTTCTTTGAGATAGCGCTGGCCGAAAAGACCCTGACGGACAATGCTCTCCAGCGTGCCGCTGAAGCAATCGGGCTGAACCCAGAGCCCCTCGTCCAGCGCCCAGCGGCCTTGGGCGACGCGCTGGCGGATGCGCGCCATCAGCGCCGGGTCAATGCGTTCGAGCTGCTCGAAGACAGGCGGACAGGCGAAAGAATAGACAAAGTTTTCGTCTTCGTCCATGCGATCGAGCGCGGCGCGGAAGGTCGAGCGGATGGAGGCGAGGCCCTCGTCCCACGTCCACAGCCAGACGGGGTCGAAATGCGTGTTGCCGATCATATAGAGTTTGTTCATAAATGGCGTCTCCTTGTGGCTTACATGGCGCTTTATGCGCTTTTGTTCATTATAAAGGCAGAACGTGGGCCTGTCAAGAGATTGGGGCGATCCCTCGGTGGGTTAACAGCCGGAAAGAACGGGTTAACAGGTCATGAAAGTGGTTGACAAGGCGAACGCAGACTGCTATAATCCATTTATCATCCGTGAAACACACACGGCAATATAAGGGAGGTTGCTCTTCATGCAAGCACGACTGTCAGACATATTCGGTTCAATGGTCTTTAACGACGATGTGATGAAGCAACGTCTCCCTCATGCGACCTATAAGGAAATGAAGCGTGCTCTGGCCGGCGGACAGGGGTTGACGCGCGAGGTGGCCAACGTCGTGGCTAATGCCATGAAGGACTGGGCGATTGAAAAAGGCGCGACGCACTACACGCATTGGTTCCAGCCGCTCAACGGTGTGACGGCCGAAAAGCACGAGGCCTTTATCACCTCCGATTACGATTCGGTTATCATGGAATTCTCCGGCAAAGAGCTGATTCAGGGCGAGCCGGATGCTTCCTCCTTCCCTTCGGGCGGCCTGCGCGCTACTTTTGAAGCGCGTGGCTATACCGCATGGGATCCGTCCTCCTATGCCTTTATCAAGGACAATACGCTCTGCATTCCCACGGTGTTCTGTTCCTATACCGGTGAGGCGCTGGATAAAAAAACTCCGCTTCTTCGCTCCATGGAGGAAATTTCCCGTCAGGCCAAGCGCATACTGCGCCTCTTTGGACGCGAAGTGCCGGCCGTGGATGTGACCGTCGGCGCGGAGCAGGAGTATTTCCTGGTTCGCCGCGAGGATTACGAGGCGAGACCCGATTTGATGTACACCGGCCGAACGCTCTTTGGCGCGCGCCCGGTCAAGGGCCAGGAGCTGGAGGATCACTATTTCGGCACGCTCAAGCCGCGCGTGGCCGAGTTTATGGCCGATCTGGATCAGGAATTGTGGAAGCTGGGCGTGCTGGCCAAGACGGAGCATAACGAGGC
>CAYOTH010000413.1:0-2021 GCA_964406835.1 uncultured Oscillospiraceae bacterium | reverse complement strand
CTGGAAGCCGATATCCGAAGCCGCCTTCAGCAGGGCAAATCCCATGCCCGCGCCCGAGGCGAAGCGGTGGGAGCCTGCTGCGGAATCGACGCTTCCCTGCTCTCCTCCCCCAACCTGACGCTGGCGCTTGAATACCTGCACGCCGCCGAACAGCTGGACAAAAAGCCCCGCTTTTATCCCGTCGCCCGGCAAAACGGCTATCACGATCAGGCGCTTCATTCCCTGGCCTCGGCCAGCGCCATCCGCGCCGCCATCCTCTCAAAACGCCCCGGCTGGGAAAGCGCCCTACCCGAGGACGGCGCGCGCGCCCTGAGCGAGTGCCTTGAAAGCGGCCATTATGCCGAGCCGACTGCGCTGGATTCAACGCTTCTTTATCTCATGCGCTGTGCAAGCGATCTTTCCGGATTGTGCGATGTCTGCGAGGGCTTTGACAATCTGTTTCTTCGCCATGCCCGGCAAGCCACATCGCGCGAGGAGTTGCTCGCCCGCGTCAAAAGCAAGCGCTATACCTACGCGCGGCTCAATCGTTTCTGCGCCCATGTGCTGCTCAATCTCACGCACGAGGAAGCCGCCGCACATCCCCGGCCCGAATACGTCCGCATTCTGGGCTTTCGAGAAGAGGCGCGGCCACTGCTTCGACATCTCAACGCCACCTCGGCATTGCCGCTGATTGCCGATGCCGCCCGCCTCAAAGGCGATTCTCTCTTTGCCTTTGATCGCCGGGCGACCGACTTGCAGGCGCTGTCCATGCGCGCGCCGACCCGGCAAACGGCCGATCAGGATCTGACCACGCCGCCGGTCATCGTGCGCTGATGCGCGCTCTTTAAACGAAACAATTTTTTCATGATTTCATCGTATAATAGCTTTTGTATCTGTTAGGGAGGGATCCGCATGACCTACGAAGCCGAACTGGAAAAGGAGCGTAGCTATACGGCGCGCGTTCAGCAGCTGCTGGCCTCCGCCATCGCCATGAATCAGGAAAACGCCGAATTCCAGGACGACACCATCCGCGCTATTCTGGCCGAAACCTGGGAGGAGCTGCGCATGAAGCCGACGGCTCTCTCGCCCTGGGATCTGGATCAGCTCAACGCCGAGCTGAGCCGCTTTGTCGCCCGGCGCAGCTTTTCGGTCAATCGCGCCGTGCAGTACGAAAAAATGCTGTCCAATCCGTTCTTCGCCCGCATTGATTTCGCCGAGGAGGGCGAAAAAAGCGCCGATAAAATCGTCATCGGCCTGTACAGCCTGAGGGCCCCGGAAGGGCCGCTGCTGGTTCACGACTGGCGCGCGCCGGTGTGCAGCCTGTACTATGACGCCGTACCGGGATCGGCCTCTTTTGAAAGCCCCTCCGGCACCATCAGCGGCCTTTTGACACTCAAGCGGCAGTACCGCATGGACAAAGGTCATCTTAAATACTACGTCGATACCGATTACAGCATAGACGACGCCATGCTGCTGGATATTCTCTCCGGCGCTTCCGAAACGCACATGCGCCAGATCGTCTCCACCATACAGTCCGAGCAGAATCTGGCCATACGCTGCGAGCAATCCAACGTGCTGACCGTCACCGGCGGTGCCGGCTCAGGCAAAACCTCGGTTGCCATGCACCGCGCGGCCTATCTGCTCTATCGCCACCGCAATCATCTGGATGCCCAGCGCATTTGCGTGCTGGCACCCAGCGACGCCTTCAGCGAATATATTTCAACCGTGCTGCCCGATCTGGGCGAAGAAAACACTCGCGCCTCAACGCTTAAAAGCATCGTCGAAAAGCTGATCGGGCGGCGCGTCGAAACGCCTGTACAGCACTACGAGGCGCTCTTTGGCCCCAACGCGCGTATGCGCCGCGCCAGCGTGGCCTGGAAAGCCGAACGCACGCTGATTGACTGCCTGGATAAAACCATTGAGCACTTCAGCACCGAAGGGCCTGATTTCGCGGATGTCTTTCTGGGCAGCCGCCGCCTGTTCAGCCGCGAGGAACTTTCGGCACTCTACCGCAACGAGCTTAAAACGCTGACTCCGGCCCC
>CAYOTH010000412.1:0-2022 GCA_964406835.1 uncultured Oscillospiraceae bacterium | reverse complement strand
CGCATCAGCGTCAGCCCCTGCGGCGGCGCCGTCAAGCCCAGCTTCAGCCGATCGCCCGTTTCAATCGCCCGCGCAATGGCGCCCGGCTCCAGCTTGCCCGAGCCGACCTGCAAAAGCGTCCCGGCCAGAATCCGCACCATGTTGTACAAAAAGCCATTGCCATAGACCAAAAGCGCCACCTCGCGCCCCGATCGAACGACCCGGCAATCGTAAATCGTGCGCACCGTGTCCTTGACGATCGAGCCGCTGGCCGCAAAGGCCGCAAAATCGTGCGTGCCGATCATGCTGCGCGCTTCCCTGTCCATCAAATCGGCGTCCAGCGGATAGATGGCGTGTGCGTGCGTGCGCCGCCCCAGCGCGCTGGCATGAGGCGCATTGTCGATCAGATAGCGATAGATCTTGCCCTGCGCCTGATAGCGTGCATGAAAATCGGGGGCGCATTCCTCGGAACGGCGCACCCGAATATCCTCCGGAAGCATGGTATTAAGAGCAAAGGCAAACTTTTCGGCCGGAATGCCGCATCGCGTTTCAAAGGCCGCCACCTGTCCCAGCGCATGAACGCCGGCATCGGTTCGGCTGGCGCCGATCACGCCGGTTTTCTGTCCCAAAAGGCGCGATATGGCCTCCTCCAGGCGCTGCTGTACGCTCATGGCATTTTCCTGGCGCTGCCAGCCGGAATAGTCGGTGCCGTCGTATTCCACAATCAGGCGAATGCGGCGCAGCGGATAATCCTTTTTAACCTTTTGCGCGCTCACAAAATCACCGCCAGAACCAGTAAAATTCCCACGCACAGCGCCGCCTGCGCATCCAGTCGCGTAAAGTGCAGCGTCTTCATGCGCGTTCTGTTCTGCCCTCCGCGATAGCAGCGCGCCTCCATGGCCATGGCCAGATCGTCGGCCCGGCGGAAAGCGCTCACAAAAAGCGGCACCAGGAGCGGCAGCATGGCCCGCGCCCGCTGCACCAGATTGCCGTTTTCAAAATCGGCACCGCGCGCCTGCTGAGCCTTCATGATCTTATCGGTTTCCTCCACCAGCGTGGGGATAAATCTCAGAGCAATGGACATCATCATTGCCAGCTCATGCGCCGGAAAGCCGATTTTGGCCAGCGGCTTGAGCAGCGCCTCGATGGCGTCGGTCAGCGCAATGGACGAGGTGGTCAGCGTGAGCAATTGCGTGACAATCACCAGCAGCACCAGGCGAAGCGCCATGCGCGTAGCGGAATACAGCCCCTGATCGGTAATCGCGATAAACTTCCAGCGCAGCAGTTCCTGCCCGCCGGTGGTGAAGAAGACATTGATAAAAAACGTCAAAAGAACGATCACGAAAATCGGCTTGAGCCCGCGCAGCACATACTTGACGCCCACGCCCGACAGCCGCACTGCCGCATAGGAAAAGGCAAACAAAAGCACATAGCCCGCCCAGGTTCCGGCCAGAAACACAGCGGCAATCAGACCGATCGTCAAAAGAATCTTGGCCCGCGGATCCATGCGGTGCAAAACAGAGTTGCCCGGAAAGAACTGTCCGATGGTTATCTGCATGATCCGTCCTCCTTTCGAGACGCCTGAAGTCTGCGCGCCAGGGCGTCGGCCAGAGCTTCCTTCGTATAAACGCCTTGCGGAAGGCCTTCAAATCCGGCCTCGCGCAGCTTTTCGGCCAGGACGGCGCAGGGCGGCGGCTCCAGCCCCGCCGCGCGCAGCTCTTCGCCATTGGAGAACACTGTCTCGGGCGTTCCGTCAATGGTCAGTCGGCCGTGATTCATCACCAGAATGCGGCTGCACAGAAGCGATACGTCAGTCATGCTGTGAGAAACCATAATCAGCGTCGTGCCGCCGGCATGAATATCGCGCATAATGGAGAGGATTTCATCCCGGCCGCGCGGATCCAGCCCCGCCGTCGGCTCGTCCAGGATCAGCGTATTGGATTTCATCGCCAGGACACCGGCAATGGCCGCTCGCCGCTTCTGTCCGCCTGAAAGCTCGAAGGGGGATTTATCATAAACGCTTTGCGCAAGGCCCACCAGACG
>CAYOTH010000411.1:0-2024 GCA_964406835.1 uncultured Oscillospiraceae bacterium | reverse complement strand
TATCGCATAAGAAGACGCATTGTGAGGTCGCATTGTGGATTCTTTGACAGGCTGAAGCCGCGCAGAAAACATCTCTGCGCGGCTTGTTTTCAGTGCTGCAAAAAATCGGCGATGATATCCAGAATCTTGTCGTGGCATCGGCCGCAGCCAGTCGAACACTGGGTTTCCTTCTGAACCTCCTCGAAAATCGCAAGGACGTCCTTCAAATCATTGTGGCTGTGAATGGCTTCTTCAATTCGTCCATAGGTCACCTGGCGGCATTTGCAAATCAGCGTACTGCTTTCCATACGTCCTTCTCCCTTCAATTCAGTCGTTTCTTCAATTAGATCTTTTCAAAATCCTCCGCCCCGTGCTTGCACAGCGGGCAGATATAATCCCCCGGCAATTCATCGCCCTCATAGACATAGCCGCAGATTTTGCACACATAGCCGCTCTTCTTCTCCGCGGTCTTGGGCTTCACATGGTCAAAATAGTCGGCATAGGTCATGGACGGTCGGTCGCTGAGCACAGCCTCCTGCGTCACATCAGCCACAAACAGCGTGTGCGTGCCGCAATCAACGCTCTTCACCACTCGGCCCGAAATCACCGCATTGGCCGAGGCATTCAGCCGAACGACGCCGTTGTCCATGCGGGGCATATCGGCTCCCTCAAACTTATCCACCGTGCGTCCACTCTGCATGCCGTAATGCTTAAACAGTTCGAACGGTGCTCCGTCATCCAGCACACTGACGTTGAACATGCCAGTGCGCGCAATCATATCGTGCGTCAGGTTGGCCTTATTGACGCAGACGCTGATGCGGCGCGGCGATTCGGTCAGCTGCGCGGCCGTGTTGACAATGCAGCCGTTATCCCGGCCGTCCTCATGAGCCGTCAGCACAAACAGGCCATAGCTGAGCTTGTGCATGGCGTTGCCCGTGCCGGCACTCTGTTCCTTCGGGGCCTCCGCCTTCTTCATCGTGCTCAAAATTGCCGCCGCCAAAATATCGATGTCGTCCGACTGGCTGTCCTTAAGCGCCGACTTGACGGTTACGCCTGAATCAAGAATCGTGCAGTTCTTCAGCCCGGACAGAATCTCACGCATACGCTTTCCCGCCATCGGCGCCCAAGTGCCGTTTTCCAGCAGGGCAATCGTGCGGTTTTGCAGATTGTGCGCGGCAAGATCCAGAAGGGCCGTCTCCATGTTACAGAACAGACCCGCATTGTAGGTAGGCGCCGCAAAGACCAAATGACTGGCGCGGAAAGCCTCCGAAACAAGCACCGAGGGATGCGTCGCCGAAACATCGTACATTTTAATGTTGCGCACGCCCGCATTGCCCAAACGGCAGGCCAGGATATTGGCCGCATTTTCGGTATTGCCATAGACGGAAGCATAAGCAATCACCACGCCCTCGTCCTCAGGCGTATAGCTGCTCCAGCGCTGATACTTTTCGATAAACCAGCCGATGTTCTCGCGCCAGACGGGGCCATGCAGCGGGCAAACGGTTTTAATTTCCAGAGTAGCCGCCTTTTCCAGCAGCTTCTGAACCTGCGGGCCGTATTTGCCGACGATGTTGGTATAATAGCGGCGCGCGTCATCCAGCCATTCGCTCTCAAAATTGACTTCATCAGCAAAGAGATTGCCGTTGAGAGCGCCAAAGGTGCCAAACGCATCGGCCGAGAAGAGAATCTTATCCGTCGTGTCATAGGTCACCATGGCCTCCGGCCAATGAACCATGGGCGCCATGACAAAGGCCAGCGTATGCCGCCCGACATTGAGCGTATCCATTTCCTTGACCAGCACGGCGCGGCTGCTTGCATCAAACTTAAAGAACTGGTGAATCATCTTGAGCGTCTTGGCATTGCAGACGATCTTCACCTCAGGATAGCGGCGAACCACCTCGCCCATCGTGGCGCAGTGGTCGGGCTCCATGTGATTGACCACCAGATAATCCAACGAACGCCCCGCGAGCACATGCTCGAGGTTCTCAAAAAACTGATCCGAAACGCTTCGGTCTACCGTGTCCAGAAGCACAGTCTTTTCATCC
>CAYOTH010000410.1:0-2036 GCA_964406835.1 uncultured Oscillospiraceae bacterium | reverse complement strand
ATGCTATAGCGGCTTAATGCGGGCGCCAGCGTTGAGGCGGCCTTGTGCGGCGGTTCTCCGTCCGGCAGAAAAAGCACCTCGTCCAGCCCGGCAGCCCGGCGTGCAATATGGGCGATTTCCAGATGGCCATTGTGTATTGGATTAAAGGTTCCGCCCATAATTCCCAGTTTTGCCATGTCCATGCCCCTTAAAACAAATCTTATAATGCGTTATGCGCTACCTTAAAAGCAGCCTGCTGCCGACAACATCAACAGCTTACATCTATTATACACCATTTTCAGCGATTAGAAAAGCCCGAAATGTGTATACTGTCTGAAAGAAATATGTTTTCGGAGGAGAAAAAAGCATGGTTCGCCTGATTGACAGCCTGGTCACTGGCCTGTTGGCCCTCAGCGCGCTTTTTGTGGGCTTTATGGCGCTGTTTGAGGGACGCATTCTCCCTTCGGCCTTCCTGGCGGCGCTTGGCTGCTGGACGGTTCACGCGCTGTGGCGGCGCTTTGGCCTCGCGCTGCGCAGACGCCTTAAAGCCAACCGGCGCCGATACATTCAGAACACATTGGAAAACTGGGCGGCGATGAGCGAAGAGGAGCTTTTAAAAGCCGTTTCTGCGCTCATCGGGCGGCATCACGGAGCGGTCGGCCCTTTGGTCCTTCTCCCCTGCGCGCCCTCTTCCCGCGCGCTGAATGCCGATAAGCTGATCGCCTGCCGCCGTGCGCATCCTCTGGAAGATGGGCTTTGCGTCGCCGCGCTGTGTCCCGCAGAGCGATCGGCCTGGGATTGGGCGCAGCGGCTGAAAATCACGCTGTTGGACGGAAAACAGCTCGCTTCCTGGCTTTGGGAGGAGTGTCCTGCCGTCCCTGCCGACTTTCTGAATCGAAAAAAGCGCCGCATATCCTTGAAAACATGCGACGCTCTTTGGAAACATATTTCTCCGCAGCGCAGCGGGCTTTATGCCGTGCTGGCACTGCTTCTGTATATGACACGCGGCGGCTGGATGGCGCTTTCGGCCTTTGTCCTGCTGCTGGTACTAGCCGGTCTGGGGCTTTGGCAGAAAATCGCTTCGGCCCGGTAGCGCGTTACAGCGTGTCGATATCGATCTTGGAATCCTTGCGCGCCTTGCGGTAAATGACGAACTTGCTGCCGATAACCTGAACCGGATCGGCGTGAACGCGGGCGCACAGCTCGTCGCAGGCTTCGCGGGCGGTCAGCGGCGAATTCTGAAGCACGGTAGCCTTGATCAGCTCGCGGGCCTCCAGCGCATCCCAGGCCTGCTTGACCATATTGTCGTTGATGCCGTCCTTGCCGATGTGCAGAATCGGCTGCATGGTGTTGGCCATAGAGCGCAGCACGGCTCTTTGTTTGGTGGTCATATGAAAATCGTTCCTTTCGTTTATTCTACAAATTCAAATTCCATATCGCCTAGGCGCACAGTGTCGCCCTCACCGGCGCCGGCTTCACGCAGCATATCGATAACGCCCCAGCGGCGCAGCGTGCGATGGAACCAGTTGAGCGAATCCTCGTCGCTGAAGTTGACGGAATCGATCAGATGCTGCAGGCTCGAGCCATCCAGCACATAGACGCCGCTTTCCACGCTGACGCGGATCTTGTCGCCGGAAAGCTCTTCAAAGGGCGTTTCCTCGAAGAACGGCTCGATCGGCGGAAGCTCGCGCAGCATGGCTGCCGCTGCACGCATCAGCTCGGTGAAGCCCTTGCCGGCCGCCGCCGAAACCGGATAAATTGCAATGCCCGTGCCTTCGAGCTTCTGACGCAGCCGTTCGAGGTTCTCCTCGCTACCGGGCAGATCGATCTTGTTGGCTTCGACAATCATCGGGCGGTTTTTAAGGTCTCCATAGCGCTCCAATTCGCCCATGATGGCATCGTAATCCTCCAGCGGATCGCGACCCTCGCTGCCGGAAATATCCAGCACGTGAATGAGCAGACGCGTACGCTCAATGTGGCGCAAAAAGTCGTGGCCCAGGCCAACGCCCTCGGCCGCGCCCTCGACCAGACCGGGAATATCGGCCAGCACAAAGCTG
>CAYOTH010000409.1:0-2045 GCA_964406835.1 uncultured Oscillospiraceae bacterium | reverse complement strand
GTGGAGAGCGTTTGCTCCAGCGTCCATCCGGCGGCTGTTTGGCGAAAAGCGCTGACCGCGCCGCCCAGCTCGTGAGCGATGTACATCATGTCCTGATGGAAGAGCAGATGACGCGGCCCCAGCCCGGCGGGGACATCGAGACGCTCATCCAGCGTCAAGAGGCCTGTTTCCCGGTCGGCGCGGTAAATCATCACCGCGTCGATGCCCAGATCCACGGCATAGAGGCGATGATCCTGCGGATGAAAGGAGACGAAATGGACGTGGGCGTGTTCCTGGCGCGCCGGATTCGGGCCGTGTCCCTCATGCGTTATGAGCTGAATGCGCGGCAGCAGACGGCCGTGATCAACGGGAAACACGCTCAGCGATCCGCTTTGGTAATTGGCGACATAGAGAAAGCGCTCGTCGTCGCTGAGCGTCAGATGGCAGGCTGAGGTGCCGCCGGTTGAGTGCATACCGGTCAGATGCAGTGCGCCATCGGACAGGTCATAGGCGGCGACAGAGCCGGTGCTTTCGCCGTCCGAGGACGAGCTGGACGTGGCAAAGAGCGTTTTCTGGTCGCGGGAGAGAATTGCGTAGGTCGGGTTGTCAACGCGTACATCACACTCGGCCACAAGGCACAGCCGGTCGTTTTCCAGCGCGCACAGGCAGAGGCCGGGGCCGCCCAGCCGCGTGTAATCGCCAACATAAAACTTCATATTAAACACCTCCGAAACGATGCGAAAAAGCGTGATTTTTTTCTGGATCATCATAGCATTGACCGGGCGCGATGTCAAGCTTTTTGGGGATTATATGGCTAAAAAGAGCCAAAAAACGCTTTGAAAAGGCCTGAGGCAGGCGCTGTTTCCAGGAAAAGAGAAATTTGCACCATGAAAAAGCATTTTTTTGTCATTCTGGGCTTTTCAAAACGCAGAAACGTGGTATAATAACAAGAGAAAGTATGAACGATAACATCTCCGGAATGAAGGCGGGGACAGATCGTTCTGCCGATAGCAAGACAATTAATGAGGAAACGAGGAGATCGTCATGACTGAACGCATTAAAGCACTGCGCAAGCTGATTGTCGTGGACAAGGCGCATCACGCCTATCGCCGCGATACGATCATCGACCCGTCCATTTACAGAAAGCCCGAGCTTAAGGACTACCAGCGCATGGCGCTGCGCCTGAAGACCGTTCTTGAAAACGAGCAGCCGGTGATTCTCGAGGGCGAGAACATTGCCTTTTTGAGAACGCTGGCCGATCAGCCGGTCATCTTCACCGATGAGGAGTGGGCGGCCATCACAGAAAAGCACTACATTCACGAGCAGGGCCGCGTGTGCAATCTCTCGGCCGATTACGAGCGCCTCATCGCCAAGGGTCTCAAGGCGGTGCTTCAGGATATCGATGCGCACGATACGCCCGAAAAGCATGAATACTATGAGGCCATGCGCATGAGCCTTCAGGCTGTGCTGGATCTGACGGCGCGCTATGCCGCCAAGGCGCGCGAGGTGGGCCGCGAGGACATCGCCAAGGTGCTGGACAAGGTGCCGGCCTATCCGGCGGAAACGCTGCGCGAGGCGCTTCAGTCGCTGCGCGTTCTGCATTTCTGTCTCTGGTCCGAGGGCGATTATCACAACACGCTGGGCCGCTTCGATCAGTATATGTATCCCTACTATCGCCATGATATTGACGCGGGCTTGATAAATCGCGACGAGGCGCAGGAGCTGATCTGCGAGTTCTTCCTAGCCTGCAACCGCGACAGCGATCTCTACACCGGCATGCAGCAGGGCGACAATGGCCAGTCTATGGTGCTGGCCGGTATGCGTCCGGATGGCAGCGACGGCTATAACGAGCTGACCGACATGTGCCTGACGGCCTCCTGCGAGTTGCTGGTCATCGACCCGAAGATCAACCTGCGCGTCAATTCGAAGACGCCGCTTTTCGTGTTTGAGAAGGGAACCCGCCTGACCAAGCTGGGATTGGGTTTCCCGCAGTACGAGAACGACGATGTGGCGATTCCGGGATTGATGAAGCTGGGCTACGACGAGCAGGATGCCCGCAATTATGT
>CAYOTH010000408.1:0-2048 GCA_964406835.1 uncultured Oscillospiraceae bacterium | reverse complement strand
TGGCCAATGAACAGGGCGTCTTTGACGGCCATGTAGCCATCGTCAAGCCGACGGAGCGAGGCACGACGGAGAAGTTTACCCGGCAGGAAAACTTTTATACAGTGCTGACGCGAGGACGGCAGGACGGAAAAATCATCGATTAACGGCGGATAATCACCTGCGTGAACGAATGTGTCTCGCCTTATGAGGACAAAGAGGCCCTTGAGCGTCTGGCGGCGCTGCCCGATATTCGCGTGGTCGTTTCCAATACGACGGAGGCGGGCATAGCGCTGACAGGAACCGAGCAAAGGGAGGATCGCCCGGCGGACAGTTTTCCCGGGAAGCTGACGCAGTGGCTGTATGCGCGTTTTCGGTATTTTGAGGGCGCGCTCGATAGGGGCGTTGTCGTGCTGCCGGTTGAGCTGATTGAGAATAACGCGGGCGTTTTGAAGGCGCTCGTCTGTCAGCTGGCCGAAAAATGGGGCTTGGGCGAGGAGTTTTTGAAGTGGCTGGACGCGTCGTGCCGCTTTTGCAATACGCTGGTTGACCGCATTGTCACCGGATGTCCGGCCGATGCCGAGGCCCTGTGCGATGCGTGGGGCTATCAGGATGAGCTGCTTGATGCCTGCGAGCCGTTTGCGCTGTGGGTGATTGAATGCGATCAGCCCGAAGTAATTCGTGATGTGCTGCCGCTGGATAAAGCCGGGTTGCCAGTCGTCTTGACGAAGGATCTCACGCCCTATCGGGAACGCAAGGTGCGCATACTCAACGGCGCGCACACGGCTTCAGTGCTGGCGGCTTATCTGGCCGGCGAGGAGATTGTGCGCGGCATGATGGGTGATGAGCTGCTGGGGCGTTACGTTCGCCGGGCGGTTTATGATGAGCTGGCGCCGACCGTTTCTCTCGCGCCGGATGAGGTGCGTCGCTTTGCTGATGCGGTACTAGAACGCTTGGACAATCCCTTTATCGATCATGCGCTGCTGGCTATAGCGCTCAATTCGGTGTCGAAATGGCGGGCGCGCGTGCTGCCAGGCGTGAAGCGCTATCGGGAAAAAACGGGCGCTTTGCCGCGCTGTCTGACGTTTTCCTGGGCGGCGCTGGCGGCCTTTTACGACGAGCCAATCGCTCAACGGGCGGATGGCACGCTGGAAGCTAAGCGCGGCGAGGACACCTACATCGTGCGCGATGAGGCGGCTGTGCTGGACTTTTTCTGGCAGAGGCGAACGCTGGACAACGAGACGAGACTGCGCGAATGGGCGGCGCGGCGTGATTTCTGGGGCGAAGATCTCAATCAGATCACAGGCTTTGTCGCTCAGGCTTTGGCAGACCGGGCGCTGATTGCCCGCTGCGGCATGAGAGCGGCCCTTGAACAGGTGCTCTTGGAAGCGTGAGCAGGAGGAGAGCGCGAGCATGGAATACAGGCAGATTCATCCCCGGGATAACGTGGCCGTGCTTTTGAAGGCGGCAGGTGAGATTCCGGCCGGGCATAAGGTGGCGCTTCGGCCCATTCGAGTGGGGGAGGCAGTCATCAAATATGGCGATCCGATCGGTCGGGCGACGCAGGACATTGCGCCCGGCGAGCATGTCCATACGCACAATCTGCGCACCGCGCTTCAGGAGCACGAGGCCTATGCGTATGAGCGCGCGCTGTTTTGGACGTTGCCGCAAGGCGAAAAGAAGACGTTTGAGGGCTTTGTGCGCGCTGACGGGCGCGTGGGGATTCGAAACGAAATCTGGATCCTGCCCATGGTGGGCTGTGTTAATGCCGTGGCGCGGCAATTGGCGCGTTCGGCGGCCACGCTGAAGCAGGAAAACGTGGAGGGCGTTTATGCCTTTGAGCATCCCTATGGCTGCTCTCAGCTGGGCGATGATTTAAATAACACGCGGCGTATATTGGCCGCGCTGGCTGCGCATCCCAATACGGCCGGCGTGCTGATCGTGGCACTGGGATGCGAAAACAACACGCTGGATGATTTTAAAAAGGAGCTGGGGGATTGGGACGAGGCGCGCGTGCGCTTTCTGGTCTGCCAGCAGTGCGAGGATGAGATCGCCTCAGGCCTTGAGCAGAT